>CABZAL010000017.1 GCA_902523675.1 uncultured Alphaproteobacteria bacterium
ATAAAGTAGTCATTTTTTTGACGTAAATTAAATGTCAAATTTAGTTTTTGCAATTTGTAAGAAAAAAGTGTGAAATTATAAAATAGAAAGGAAAAAGTTATGCAGATTTCACAAAATCTTAAACTTAAGCAAAGTCAATCGTTAGTTATGACACCTCAATTGCAACAAGCGATAAAATTATTACAATTGAATAATGTAGAACTTTGTGAGTTAGTAGAAAAAGAATTAGAAGAAAATCCATTTTTAGAAAAAGATAACGAAACTGATCTTATCGAGAAAAGAAATAACGAGTATACTGAAAATGTTGACGAGGCATTTCAAAATGGTGAGTCACAATATGAAGATCCATCAAAAGGAGATTATGAGAATAGGTGGGATCAAGATAACAATCTTTCTTCGAAATCCAATAACTTTGATACTATCGACCCGGGTTCAATTGCTGAACAAACTATCTCAGAGAAAGTTACGCTTAAGTCCGTTTTGATGGAACAAGCAAATATTGCATTCAAGACATCAAAAGAGAAAATAGTTTCTGAACTCTTGATAGATTACATTCAGCCTTCAGGTTGGCTCACAACAGACGTTGTTGAACTTCAAAATACTATTGGCTGTGATGAACAAACTATAAATAATGTTTTATTTAAAATGCAAAGTTTTGAACCTACAGGTGTATTTGCAAGAAACCTTACAGAGTGTTTAAGAATTCAATTGAAAAACAAAGATCTTTTGACAAATGGTATAAGTTTATTGATAGAAAACTTTGATTTATTGGCAAAAGGAGAGATTAAAAATCTCTGCAAAATTTGTGGTATGTCAGAGAATGAATTAACGAAAAGTATTAAAATAATAAAAACACTTAACCCCAAACCTGGTTCTTTATATTCAGAAGTTAATGATCAAATATTTCATCCTGATGTTATTGTTACCCAAAAAAACAATCAATGGGAGGTTGAGTTAAATAATGGAACGCTTCCAAAGATTATTGTTAATGAAAATTACATAAAAGACTTAGAGAAATTAGGTGGAAATGATAATGACAAAAAATTCATTTCTGAGTCAGTTAATTCTGCAAGGTGGCTAATGAAGGCAATTGAACAAAGAAATTTGACCACGTTGAAAATTAGTTCAGAAATAGTTGAACAACAAAAATTATTTTTTAAAAAAGGTGTTTCTTACTTAAAACCAATGATCTTAAAAGATGTAGCAAAGAAAATAAAAATGCACGAAAGTACTGTTAGTAGAGTTACAACTGGAAAATTAATGTTAACACCTAGAGGTATTTTTGAAATGAAGCACTTTTTTAGTGCCACCATTAGTGGCACGACTGAAGGAGAAAGCCACTCAGCTGCTTCAGTGAGAGAAACTCTCAAAAATTTAATTAGTAATGAACCACTTCATAATCCGTTATCTGATGAGCTGTTAGTATTAAAACTTCAAAATGAAGGTATAAATCTAGCTAGAAGAACTGTTGCCAAATATAGAGAACTACTCAATATACCATCATCATCCGAAAGAAGAAAAATGATGAAAATTCAAAGCATACATATTTAGTTTAAAACAGAATTTAGTATTTTTAGTTTATGGCACTCTGAGTCTAAAAAATAAGACAATGGATGAGTTTCTTTTGATTTTTCTTTATCATTAGAGTCAAATTTTACGATCTCTACAATAGGAGAAAAAGTTGTTTTATAATTATCGATGTTGTTCGTCAAAGACTTATTTTTTTGTAACATTTTATACCTCCATTATCTTATTAAATGCTGCATTTTACGTGCCAAGATTAATTGAAATTTTTCTTCAAGTCATGACTAAGTTGTTCTTTAAAGAACTCTATTTTCTCTTTGTTTTCTACAAAAAATAATTTTTGAGACTGATTATAGGATTTAAGATTTATTTCACTTTTCTTTTTATTCTGTCGAACATATTTCCAATTTTTATGAACTTTAGTTAAATAATTTTTCATCCTTTTCGGGTTTGAAGAGTGATATTTAGCAATTGCTTTATTCCAACTATTATGTTTGTTAAAAAGTTTCTTTAAATATAAAGCTGCCCATTCAATGTTTTTTTTTGGGTCTGAGATTTCCTCAATATTTTTAAAATTTCTGTTATGGTATTTATAACTAATTTGCATGCAACCAATATCAATATTTTTTTGAAACTTAATTTTCTTTTCTAAAAGAACCAATAAATCTTTTTCATTCTTGAAAAAAAATGATTCACCTGAAATATTTAGCGACCAAGGCCAGGCTACATACTTTCCACCAACTGTTCTTCCTGTCTCAGTTAGAGAAATAGCCTCTAAAAGTTTATTTGGAATTTTATATTTTTTTTCAATATTATTAATTAATTTAGTACAATCATAAATCTGTGAAGAATATAAAAATCTTGTATTAAAAATTAATAATAACAAAATAAGTGTTTTAATCATCACACATTAATTGCAATTCAAATGCCAGTTAAATTTATTTTATGATTGAACTACTTACTAGATTTCTTCCAATAGAAATGAAATTGTAAGGATTTACAGATTTATTATTTACCTTTATTTCGTAATGAAGATGTGCCCCTGCAACTCTTCCTGTAGCACCCATTTTTCCAATGATATGTCCTTCCTCAACATAATCACCTTTTTTGACCATCAGTTTATGCAAATGCCCATATAAAGTAACCACACCATGTTTATGTTTTAATTTTATTACGTTTCCAAAGGATCCATATCTTCCAGAAAATAAAACTACGCCATTGGCTGATGCCCTGACTTCTTCTTGCCATGTTCCAGCCATATCTATGCCTTTATGCATCTGCTTTTTTTTTGTTTTAGGATGAATTCGCATACCAAAAGGACTTGATACATAGTAATACTGCATCGGAGGTTTTAATGGAAGAAAAATCATTGCTTCTTTAAGTTTATCTAATAAGTTGAACCTGTAGGAAATCTCTTCAATTAACTCTGAATCTTTAGACTCAAATAAGTTAGAATTTTCTAACGATTCAATATTAGATAAATTTAAGTTGTCAGGTTTTAACTTTAGTGTTTTGAAGACATTAACTAGTTCCAAAATTTCTAAGTCTATCGTCTTGCTGAATTGGATCATCTTGGTTTTATTATTACGTGGAGCAGCAAATGGCAGAACAGGAAGATTATTATATGCATATATTTCTTTCAAACTATCATTTTTTTCTTTTATTTCTAATTTTAAAGCATTGGACTTTTTTAAAGTCTCTTCGATTGGAACCATATGAGGGTTAGCCAAACCTGAAAATTGATCAAAAATTAATTCGTCTGAAAGTTTCGATTCATCAACAATTGAAAATTCAAAACTTTTAAAATATGATTCAACTTTTTTAAAACTATCTCTTAATCTATTGTTTAAACTATTTTTTTCCTTTTCAGCGGATTCAATTTCAATAATTGAAATTTTTTCATTTGTTTTTGAATCAATAACGGTTCCTGCTAGGTCTTTTAAAGCCTCTACTTCAGATTCAGTAAATTGTTGTTTTTGAGTAAAATTTCCTTGTAATACTACCGCTGTATAAATATTCAGTGCGCTAAAAAAAATAAATTGCATTACCTTAAAAGATACTAAAAGTGATAGTAAAAAAGCTGAAACATAATGTTTTATATTAAAAACAATTTCTATAGGACCTCTTTTCGTAAAAAAAAGAAACCTTCTTTCTTTTAATAATTCTTGCCAATTTTTTTGTACGAATAAGTCACCGAATCTTTTACTTGATTTTAGTTTATTTTCTAGATTGTTTTTTAAGGTAGTCATTTATTTAAGATACAATACCACAACAAGCATAATATTTGTCATAAGTTGCATAAGCATTATAAGCAACATGAGTTTCCAAGAAATTGGATTATTTACATTTAAACTAAACTGTGGAAATGGCTGGTTCTTATTTTCTAAGTTAATATTCTTTTTATTTTCATCTACCAAATTATTCACGTGATAATCTTTGAATGTTTTACTATGGTTCTCCTTTTTTTTTGTATTATACTTTGATGAAAAATCTTGAGTAGCATCTTCGAAAGAAGATGAAATTGATAAGGGTTGTTTTTCGATTGTCTTTTTAAAGTTTTTTTCTTCTGAAACTTCAGTTGTATTTTTTAAATTTCCTTCTTCTAAAATTTCTGTTGTATTTTTCAATTTTTCATTGCTAGTTTCAACAAATGAATTATTCAGTTGGCTAGGTTGGTTACCTTCAGTTACTAAACCTTTTTCATCATTAATTTTTTTAATACTAGTTTTTTTTTCCGAACTTTTAATTTCATTTTTATTTAAACTATCCTGATCTGGTTTATCAGTGATTTGAGTTCGCATTCTCTCAATTCGTTCTCTAATGTCTACAACTTGCTCAGCCATTATAATCTTTCAAATACTATTCTTAATTATTATTAAATATGCACATGTTAAGCCAAAAATAAAAAAAACTAAAAAAAATTTTTTAACTTTTTTTTTTTGTCTATATGTGCTAGCAATTATAATTCAAATAAATAATTAATTCAATGTTTTCAAGAGACTCCAATAGCAACAATAACGAAACGAGAAGTAGGCCTATTAACTCTGATGCTAGCGTAATTGGTACTGAAATGCAAATTAATGGCAATATAAAATGTCAAGGAAGTCTCATTTTAAAAGGAACAGTTAAAGGTAATATTGAATGCGATGAAATAAGCGTAACTAATGAAGGCGTCTTAAAAGGATCAGTCAAAGCTCAAGATACAATTATTTCAGGCAAATTTGAGGGTAATATCTATTCCGATTCTATTTCAATAGAATCTACCGCAAAGATTAAAGGTGGTATACATTATAATAAGTTTCAAGCTGAACCTGGTGCTAAGTTAGAGGTGGATTTAAATGTTGGGTTAGAAAAAAACAATGCTAAGCCCGTCAAAAAGACAAATTTAGCTAAATCATTAAAATCATTGAAGGGATAGTATCGTGGCAGACAACCAATCAATAATAGGAACAGACGTAATATTTAAAGGAAAAATCACTAACTCTAAAACCATTGAAATTAATGGTAGAGTTGAAGCTGATATTAAATCTGAAAAAATAACGTTAGGTAAAACCGCAAGTTTTGAAGGTGGTATTCAAGCTGACCTAGTAGTGATTTCTGGAAAATATCAAGGAAAACTTAAAGCAGATTCAGTGTGGTTAACAGATTCGTCCATCATAACCGGTGAAATAAATTATAAATCCCTACAAATGGATCGCGGTGCAGCATTAAATTGTAGAGTCGTTCACAATTGGGATGAAAAAAAAATGCGGAATAAAAAAAACGATGAAGACTTAGAAGAAGACTTAAACGAAAATAATTAGAGGCAGATATGAGTGATCTAACATACATAAATAAAGATTTGAATATGGAGGGGACACTTCAAGCTAAAGAAAGTCAGGTCGTAATTGCAGGAAAATACAAAGGTACAATTGAAGCTAAAACTGTAATTCTTGAGTCCACAAGTATATTTGACGGAACCTTAAATGCAGAACATTTAAAGATTGAAGGACAGGCCTCTGGCGATATTACCGCTGAATTCCTTGAAATAACGGGTTCGGGAAACTTTGATGGTAAGCTTAAGACTAATTCACTTTCCGTTGATATGGGAGCAAAAGTTTCTGGTAATGTAGGCAGAATTACAGGTTAAGATTTTTATTTTCTTGAGTTTCAATACATTTTTTGAAAAAATCAATACTGCTATCTGTGCCTTCAATCTGTTGAAGTTTCATTGACGAGTATCTTCCTGCAGCTAAAACAACTGCCCACTCATCATTATAATATCTAGAATATTTATTTAATACTGATTCTATCTCATCTCTGATTGACGTATAGATTTTTGCTTTTTCATCTCTTCGTTGTTTAATACGATCCGGAAAATTAATCACGTTTAATTTAGATTTCATAATTAATTTAACGACTTTTTTAAAAAAAATTTAGTAAAAAACATTTATTTAATACAAAATAGTCGATATATAGTAATATTAACAGGTAAATTATGACTCAAGATAAACAATCTAAATCTTTAATACCAATAAAAAATAATGAATTAGCTGTAGTAAAAGCAGGGAATAATAAAGATCCATTAAATATATCAGAAAAATTACAACACTTTAAAAATAGAGACGAGGTAAAAAAGTTTTTACCAGATATACTTGGAAGAGTTCTTGCGAGAATATGGATTGATTCTGAGTTTAGGGAAGAATTTTCTGTTGATCCACAAAAAACTTTAGAATTTAATGGAGTGTATTTACCTGAAGATATGTATATAGAATTTCAAAAGCCCAATTCAGATAGGCCGAAAATTGTTGTCTATCAACAGAGACCTAAATCAAAGTTTAAGTTAAGAGTTCTTTACCTACAATTAGTTATGATGGCTGGACGGTGATCTTTAAGAAAATTAAATTATTATTTTTTGTTTTTCCTTTTTTTCTATCAGCAGACGAATATCTCTCAGACGAAAAATATTATGATAAAGGTATAGAGTTATATAAAAGTGCAAAATTTTCTGAGGCATTCATAATTTTTTATAACCTGTCAATTAAAGGAGATAGAAATTCTCAATTTAATTTATCAAATATGTACTCCGGTGGAATTGGTACTACTCAAGATTTCAGTGAGGCACTTAAATGGAGTTGGTTATGCTCATTAGGAGGTGAAAAAAAATGTTTTGAAAACCTAGAATCATTAAAATCCGAAGTGGACGAAAAAACTCTAGAAAAAATTTCAAAAAATGTTGAAGAACTTCTCGAAAAAGAACTTTATAAATCTCAAGATATTCATTATGCATTAAAATTAGGTTTTTGGTTTGAAAAATTTTCTCCAAATATAGATTTTGAAAAATCATATATGTGGTACTCTGTAGCAGTTACTGGAGGACTTTACAAGGCAATGAAAGTAAGAGATAAAGTAAGAAAAAAAATTGAAAATGAAACTATTGTAAAGCTTCAAAAGGATGCAAATAAAATTTATACTAATATCAAGTATTTTGTAAATAAAAATGGAGATCAAAAATGATGTACAAAGTTCACTGGATAATAGATGGATTAATTGATGTTGATGCGAAATCAAAAGAAGATGCTGAGAAAAAAGTCCAAGAACAGCTTGAAACATATGTAAAAAATTCTGAAAAATTGATGAATGTATTTATCGCTAAGTCTATTCAAGGTTCAGCATATTTACCAGGTGCTGATCAAAAAAATGAAAATCAAGATGAAGATAATAATAATTCTTAAGATATTTTTAATTTTCTTCACGCCCTATTCAATTTCAAGTAAAGAAGAAGAGACAACCAAAAAGAAATATATTTCTAAAGGAAGAACTTACGCACCCGAGGAAGGTACATTTGACCGAAGAAAAAGGATTGTTATTCAACCAATATGTAGATTAGTAAAACAAACTATTGTGCCAGGGGATGTTGTCTGTGAATATGTTTCTCAAAAAAAAGATCAAAAAAATAAACAGATCTATTTAGGAGCTCCTGGAGAACGTTGTCAAAGAGAAATTACTTGTCCAGTCAAATAAGGAGTTAGATATTAGTTATTTGAAAATAAGACATAGATGTTGGGAACTCTTAGAACCTGGTGAAGAAAATGATAGTAATAGTAAAAAAGTTGATATTTTTTTATTAGGTTTAATTTCTTTAAATATTTTGTCAGTAATTTTGGAAACTGTTGATGATTTATTTAATCAGTACAAAGTTACATTTCAATATTTTGAATTTTTTTCAGTTTTAGTCTTTACAATAGAGTACATGGCTAGGCTATGGTCTTGTGTTACAGAGAAATTTAATAATGAAACCGATCTTAAAAGAAGAATTAAATACTTTTTTAGCTTTTCTGCAATTATTGATTTAATTGCAATATTACCGAGTATTATCGCTTTAATATATCCAACCATTGATTTAAGATTTATAAGAGCATTGAGAATAATAAGACTGCTTAAATTTTCTCGTTATTCAAGCTCAATTAATAATTTACTTTCAGTAATTTGGAATCAAAGAAGATCATTTGGTGCAGCATATTTTATTTTATTTATTGCTTTAATAATTTCATCTAGTGGTATGTATTTGGTTGAAAAAGATGTTCAACCAGAAAAATTTGGGAGTATTCCACACGCAATGTGGTGGGCAATTGTGACACTGACAAGCGTAGGATATGGTGATGTAACACCAATAACATCAATGGGTAAATTTTTTGGATCAGTGATTATTATTTTAGGTATTTTAACAGTTGCATTGCCATCAGGAATTTTAGCAGCAGCATTTACTGATTTTACAAGGAAAAGCCAAAAAAAATATGAAGATAAACTTAAAGGAATGTTATCAGATAATTTTATTGATGCGGATGAAAGGAAAGAACTTATAAAATTATCTGAAAAATTAAATCTTTCTGAAGATGACATTATTTCAATAGAAAACGAAAGTAAAATCAATAAAAGTTAACCCACTGCACCAATAAAGTGTGTTATTCCACTACTTACTCTGCGAGCACATTCATGAAGAGCTTCGAGTTGTCTAAAAATATTTTTTTCCTCCTTTTTATAATCAATATCTTTATCGCTAACATAATTTGAAATTTCTCCATAGTCTGAGTAATCACTCTTTTGCTGTCCAACTGGAAAAATTTTCCTTAATATGGAAACTGCGTTTGGAACATCAAACCTTATTAATTTTGCAATAACTTCATCACGCGAAACACCAGCTTGATCACTAAATTGAGGAATTTGCACTGATAACAGAAAAATTTCGTGAAATATTGCTACTCTTACCCCGTGCATAAGCAATAATTCATCTCTTATTTCTTTTTCGATGACCCTCCCTCTTCCTACAGCAACTCTTCCTCTGGACTTTCTTCCAAGAACCCAATTTCTTATTGCCATATACTCCTGATGTAAATTTCTATAAACTTTATTAAGTCTCCAGTGTATGTCAAAAGATTCTAATAAATTGGCAACAGATTTCATATTTTCACTTCGAGTTTTATCTGCAGTTCGTGTGGCCCATGACAACCACATTCCGGGGTCAAAACAATCAATATATGCTTTGAGAACTTCTATATCACTAAAAGCAAATGCGTATTTTACACTGTCAATTATCCGTCTAAATCTATCTGAATATTTATAGTACTCATTAAATATCTTTGGATCTTTATCAATAAATTTACCAATACCTCCCAGTGAATTTGCGAGCATACCCAATTGCTGCAAAATGCAATTTTGTGGTATAGCTCGAGTTTGGCTCGGATGGTAGACTAAAGTTTTTATTCCACTATCTGTTTGACGTTTTACAGCTCTTGAACCAGTAGAGTGTATAAGATTAGTACCAAATATATTTAATAATGCAGCATAATTTGGATCATCCATTATATTTGTATTAAATTGCTTAATAGTATTTACAAATTCAATACCAAAATCTTGTGATTCATAAAAAGGATCAAGGTCTGTGAATGTGTCCCTATTAATACAAAATTCTGATACTCTTGTTAGAGCTGCAAAAGCTAAATCCTTATTTAAAAAATATTGATATCCGTCTCCACCTTGAAAACTTATTTCTTGAATATAATCAATTTTCCATTCGTTAAATTTCTTTTTTGTATATGAACAATTTACATACTTTAATCTTTCCAACAATGAAACAGGGTGTCCTCCTCTTCCTATTGATTCCCCGTGAGTATCAAATATTAGTAATTTGATATGCGATAAATTATTTTCAGCAAGAACTTTAGCTATTTTTCTTTGAAGATTTTCTATACATAAAACAGCTGCTGGTTGACCTAAATATCTTCCAGCATCTGAAAAACCTGTTTGAATACATATTTTACCCCTTGCTATAATATACTTTTTATAATGATTATTTTTCACCAGTGTTTCAATTACTCTGTGCCCATTCGCAAGAGCTTTCTCAGTTTCAAAAAGAGGTGAAATATCAATTTTTTTATCTAGGTTAAACAGTTTTGAATAATAAAGCGCAGTAAGAGCAGTTAAAGCATAATCGCATTCTGCTATTAGAAATCTAATTGGTTGATTATGATCAATGTACTTAAAAATCTGGGTTATCAACATAAAATACCTTTTGGCATTCATATTTTCATCCATTAAAGTTCCAAAGTTGATATCCACTGCTTTGACATTTTCAATTAGCTTTGAAACTGCATTTAGGTATGTACTTTTATTTGATGGATCGTCAGGGTTTCCAGATAAATTTATTTCCTTAGAAATAGCATTATTCAGTTGATTAGCATTCAATCTCACTTGTGTTCTAGCTAAACTTAAACCCAAATTTTTAATCTCAGACTTTAAAATCTGTAATTCAACAATGAAGTTATCATTATTTTTTTTTGCTAACTTTGATGAATCTATAATTATATTATCAAGCTGCCAAATTAAATTATTAATATCAGTTAAAAGATGCTTTTTATTGTTAAATATAAATTTAGATGCTTTTTTCACTTTTTCAGTATCGGTTTTAAATCCTGAAACATTAAAATAATCAAATATTTTTTTATTAATACTTAAACTTTTTGAAAAAAGATTTTTTAAACTTTCAAGTTTATTTGAAGTTTCATTTTTTAATTTATAATCTTTTTGAATACTATTTATTCTCTCAACATAGTTTTCTAATTGGTTTAATTTTACCTGCAATCTTTTATTAAAAGTATCTACCCAAGAAATATCACCTCTACCATCAACGTCATATCCAACCCAAGTGTGTAGAGAAAATATTAAAGGAGAGATTTTATAGTAGTCATTTGGGTAGATAGATTTAATCACTGACAATGCTTTAAAGTAAAAATCTCTAACCGCTTGTTGCAAATTTTTAAGTGCTTTTATTGACAAATTGTGCTCATAATCAAGAGTTATATTTTTGTCAGGTCTTTGCTCGGTTTTAAAAATTTTTTTAATTATTTTTTTAAGATCTGAAACTTTTAGTTTTTTTCCATCCGTTTTTGTCATAGTTGCCATGTTTGCTAAATCTTCATACATTTCAGCAGACATGCCAAAAGTTGGATGCGCAGTTAAAACAATTCCAAAAAGATCTTTTTCAACAATTTTTTTAAACTCTTCAAATGGTAATAATTCGTTATTTTTAGTTTTTGAGAGATTTTTAATAAGATCTTCGATTGATTTGTTGTTTTTTTCCCTGTTCAGTTCTCCTATGTATGTTTTAAGTCTATCTGCTCTTAGACCAACAGAACCAACAGCAAGTCTCTGAATTAAAGCCTCAAGAGCAGAATAATTTAATTTTTTTTTTTCTATTCTTCTAGATATATCAAGTGCAAGCATTGTTATTGAGTTGCTAAAAGGATCTTTTTCTGCACCAGCTCTAATCTTATCTAGGTCTTTTTGTAAAATCTTTCTTAACAGTTGTGTATCTATATCTCTATCAACAGGAAAGCTACTCCAAGTAGCTGGAAGCAAAGGTTTTCTGTATAAATCCATTTCTGAATGAGCAAGTTTTCTAATATTAAGCATAATTATTTATAATTTTAATTGAAAAAAATATTATACTTCAATTTTTAATTTTGGTATAAATTTTTGGTATTATTTTCAGTTTAATTATATTTATAATTAAATAAACAAAAATGTTAAATTAAATGGCACTTTTAGAAGAAAAAGTAATTAGCGTACACCATTGGACAAACAAGACCTTTAGTTTTAAGACTACAAGGAATCAAACTTTCAGATTTAAAAATGGTGAGTTTGCAATGATAGGTTTAAAAATAGACAATAAACCTTTATTAAGGGCTTATTCAGTAGCAAGTGCTAATCATGAGAATTTTTTAGAATTTCTTTCTATAAAAGTACCCAATGGTCCTTTGACAAGCAAACTGCAGCATATTAAAGAAAATGATACGATCATTGTAAATTCAAAATCTACAGGCACACTTGTATGCGACTATTTGCTTCCTGGAAAAAATCTATATCTTTTTTCGACTGGTACTGGCCTAGCCCCTTTCATGAGCATAATTCGAGACCCAGAAACCTATGAAAAATTTGAAAAGATAGTTTTAACTCATACTGTCAGAATTCCAGAAGAATTAGCATACAGAACATTATTAGAAAATTTGAATAATGATGAAATTTATAAAGAAATTACCAACAATAATTTTATATATTTTAATTCAGTTACCAGAGCAGATTGGCCAAGAAAAGGAAGAATTACCGAATGGATAAAAAATGACAAGTTATGGGAAGAAGTAGGTCTAGAGCAATTTGATCCAATAAATGATAGAGTCATGATTTGTGGTTCAGAAGAAATGACTGCCGAGATTAAAAATATTTTCATAGAAAAAGGTTGTGAGGAAGGATCTACAAAAGAACAAGGTAATTTTGTAATCGAAAAGGCATTTGCAGAAAAGTAATAACATTAAATTAGTATATTTTGATTTTCCCTTTTGGCGAGTTGACATATGTCGTCTAACTCTTGAATTGGCAAAAATAAAATATAAAAATGTTGTCTTATCTAAAAAATATTTTTTAAAAAATAAAAAAACCAAGGAGTTTCCTTTTGGTCAATTACCAATTCTTATTGTAAATAATAAGACTATAGCTCAAACTTCGGCTATGATTAGATATTGTGGAAGATTAGCCAATTTGTATCCAAATGATCCGATGGAATGCGCCTTAGTTGATCAGATCATTGATTTTGCAAATGATATAACGTATTTAATTTCTCCGTCAATTAGAGAAAAAGATGAAGTGAAAAAAAAAGCTAAAAGAAAAAAACTCAATGATAACATCCTACCTAAATGGATCAGTTATTTAGAAAGATTCTTTATTATTAATAATGTTAATAATTACTTTGTTACAGAAAAATTCACAGTTTCCGATTTAGTTGTTTGGAGAATTTTACTTTGGTTAACCTCAGGAAAACTTGAAAATGTTGATTTAAAGCTCAAAGATAAGTTTCCGAAACTTGATAAATATTTTAACTTTATGTCAAATAACTCTAGTGTGACCAATCTAAATGAATATTCAAAAATAATGAAAAATCAAATTAATCTTTAGAAATTTGATTAACTAGAGGGAAATTTCTTTTCATCCAAAACAAAATTAAAAGTGCTGGAATACCAAAAACTGTTGAAATTAAAAAGAAATAAGTCCATCCAACTAAACCAACCAAGTAACCGGAAGGTGAAGATAAAATTGTTCTAGCAACACCCATAATTGAGCTGAGAAGTGCATATTGAGTAGCAGTATATTTTTTATTACATAAAACTGAAAGATATGCTACAAAACCCGCCGAACCCAAACCACCGGAAAAGTTCTCACCAGCAACTGTCAAAATAAGGTAAATGAATTCTGGTCCGATAATAGATAAAAAAACAAAAAGTAAATTTGAAATTATTTGTAACATAGAACCAATTATCAATATATTTAAAATTCCATAGGATTTTATTAAGTAGCCACCAACGAATACTCCAACTAAAGTGGCAACAACACCAAAAAGTTTACTAGCATTAGCAATTTCAATATTTGAAAAGCCAATTTTAACGTAAAAAGGATTTGCCATTACCCCTGCAACCACGTCGCCTAACTTGAAGAAAAGAATAAATAGTAAAATAATAATTAAATATAATTTTTGTGATCTTAAAAAAAATTCTTTTATTGGTTTTATAAAAATCAAATAAAACCTATTTTTATCTTTATTACTTTTATGTAGTTTATAATTTAATTCTTCTGGAGCAAAGAAATTTAGGAACATAAAAATAAAAATTAAGATACCTAAGAATAGGAAAACAGTCTTCCATTCTACAATTTCTCTAAAGTATAGGGCACCAGCTCCCGAAATAATACCCCCTATCCTATAGCCTGCTTGGGTCATTGCCGCTCCCGCACCTTGCTCAGATTCTTTTAGGATTTCAATTCTGTAAGCATCAATAATAATGTCTTGAGTTGCAGAAAAAAAAGCGATAACCATTGCCAACAAAGCACAAAAAAATAAATTTTTGTTTGGGTCATTTATTCCTAACAAAATAATTGAACAACCTAAAAGGAATTGAGTCAACACTAACAAAGTTCTTCTATTTCCTAAAAATTTTCCAAAGATTGGAATTGTGAAACTATCAATTAATGGGGCCCAAATAAACTTTAGACTCCATGGTAGTTGCGTTAAACTAAAAAGACCTATAGTAGCAATATCAATATTCTCTCTTGTTAACCATATCATTAAAGTTGAAAGAATTAGATACAACGGTATACCACTGACGATCCCCATTAAAAATATAAAAACCAGTTTCTTTGAGAAATAAAGAATCTTTATTTCGTAAATTTTTTTTAACATTTTTTATTGAAACTTTCTTTTCATTTTTTATAATATACATAAATTATTGAAATCGTGCTTTATGAAATTTTTTAATTTGATATTCATATTTTTTTTAAGTAAAAATGTTTTTGCTGATACCATACCTAATCTTGTTGGTGAGTGGAATGGAAAAAACAATACATATTCTGAACTCAAAGGTTTGAAAACGTGGGAAAAAAGAATAAATATTACACAACAAAACGATAGAAGGTTCAAAGGTAATTTTACTTACTCAGATGGGACGAAAAATTTTTACGGAATTATTCATCCCGACAATATTACTATCACATGGGTTGCATCTAATAGCCGAGGTTATAATCTTGGAAAAATTCTTGAAAAAAATAAAATTAGTGCATGTTATGTTGAATCTGGAATCGATGCAACTGTTGGTTGTTCAGAACTAACTAGAAAATGATTAAGCCCTTTTTAGGATTTCTTTAAGAAAGAAGTTTTTTGATTTTTTCGCATCTTTTGCTTTTCCCAACCACTCTATTTTGTTTGATTTTAAAAATAACAGCTGGTCGAAATATTTTAGTGCAGATTTAACATCTGAGGTTATGGCAAAAATTGATACATCTGAATTATTAGATAATTCTTTAATGATTTTAAAAATCTTGGTGGTTTTTACAGGATCTAAACCAGCTGTTGGCTCATCTAGAATAAGATAATCCGGTTTGTCACTAAAAGCTCTGCTAATCGCAACTCTTTTTTTCATACCTCCTGATAATTCTGAGGGATACAAGTGACTTACTGATGAATCTAAACCTACTTTTTCTAGTAATTTGTTTGATTGATATATTAATTTTTTTTTTGAAATTCCTAAGTTTAACTTTTTAAACATTATATTTTGCCACACAGTTAAACTATCGAATAAAGCATCTTTCTGAAACACAACACCAAACTTGTTCAAATGAGGAAAAACTTCAGTACAATTAAATTTATCAATTTTACAACCGTTAATTTTTATTTCACCTTTATTTATTGGAACAAGTCCAATTAAACTTTTTAAAATCGTTGTTTTACCAGACGATCCTTCTCCTATAACGCATACTGAGCTGGAGGAATTAAAAGAAAAATTTAATTTATTTAAAATTATTTTTTCCCCAAGCTTTACAGTAAGATTTCTAAATATTACGGCATTTTTTTTCATTATTAAGATAAATAATGTATAATCTTAAATAACATAATGCTAGAAAAAATAATTAAATTAAATCAACTTTTTAATGACATTTCTCTTATCCTTGCCAGAGCTGAACCAGTTAATATTAATTATTTAAGAATAAATGTTTTCTATGCAATTTAGGAAGCAGATGTAATTTATATGATGGTTTGATTGGCAAAAAAATTATTGAATGCGCTAGGAAAGATTGTAATTTAATTTTAGCAAGTGATTCATTACAAAACAAAGCTTGTACCCAAGAGCAAATTATTAATTGGATGATAAATTTTCTAAAGAGAAAAAAGGTTTTAAGACTTAATGGAAGAGATCCCTGAGTTTTGGAAAAGGTGCAGAAAAAATTGAAGCACTTCAAACGAATAAAATTCCTTTTAAAATTTTTTTAGGAATTACTTCATCTAAAAGTGCAATAAATATCTAAAAAAATAATTTTGAAAATTTCAAAGATAACCCTTATTTTATTACATGTTATAAAGCAATAAATTCTTCAACTCCCACAATTAACTTTTCTTCGTTGTCAAGATTTAATGGTAAAATTATTATTTATATGGGACTTTCGCAACTGAGCTGTATAGCAAAAAATCTTATAAAATTTGGCAAACAGAAGGAAGAAAAGGTTCAAATAGTAAAAGATATTTCTTTAAGCACCCAAAAAGCTTTTACAATTAATCTAGATCAAAGTGTGAAATCTCGAAATACTTTAATCTTAAACCTTCTGTAATAATAATTATTAATTGAATAATTGTTTAATTTCATTATACTTATAACATTGGTGCTCTTTAAAAAGAGTTAAAAGGGAAACTAGTCAAAATCTAGTACAGCCCCCGCTACTGTGTTTTGGAGACATGCATAAAACGTCACTGAAGAAATTCGGGAAGACATGTAATGTTTTTGATAATGAGTCAGGAAACCTGCCAATTAAACGTCATTCAATCAGACTACGGGAAGGTCTTCTGATGTGGATACTCCATAGTAATGACGAGTTAATTTGGGGTTTTTTTTGACTCCTAAACTTGGAGTTATAATATGGAAAATATAAAAAAAATTCCTGTCACTATTGTTACTGGATTTTTGGGTGCAGGTAAAACGACATTAATTAAAAACATTATACAGAATAATTCAGAAAAAAAAATTGCTATTATCGTAAATGAATTTGGTGATATTGGAGTAGATGGAGAAATACTAAAATCTTGTTCAATACCTAATTGTCCAGCAGAAAATATAATAGAATTATCTAATGGTTGCATATGTTGTACAGTAGCAGATGATTTTATTCCAACTGTTAGCACTTTAGTTAATATGAACCCTCAGCCTTGTCATATAATCATAGAGACATCAGGGTTAGCACTTCCAAAACCATTACTTAAAGCCTTCAATTGGCCAGAGATTTCATCTAAAATTACAGTTGACAGTGTTATTACATTGTCTGATGCTGAGGCTGTGAGTTCGATGAGATTTGCACCGTCACCTGAAGCTATAGAATTACAAAGATTAGAAGATGATAGTCTTGATCATGAAACACCTTTATCTGAAGTATTTGAGGATCAGGTGAATTGTGCTGATATAATACTTTTAACAAAATCTGACCTTGTTGACGAAATAGAATTGAAAAAGGCCAAAGATTATATACTTAAAATTTCGCATAGAAATGTACCTGTTATACCAAATACAAATGGAGATGTCGATTCTTCGCTTATCTTAGGTTTAGAAATGCAATCTGAAAAGCATATGTCTTCAAGAAAATCTCATCATGACAAAGTGCATAATGAACATGATCACGATGATTTCGAAAATTTTGTTCTTGTTTTAGATCAAATAGATGATTTAGAAGTCTTCACAAAAAAGTTAAAGAAAGTACTTGATAAAAATCAAATTTTGCGAACTAAGGGATATGTAGCAGTTAAAAACAAGCCTATGAGACTTTTAGTACAAGCAGTCGGTTCCAGGTTGAGAACACAGTTTGATAAAATGTGGGAAAGAAACGACACTAGAGAAGGTAAGTTAGTTTTCATTATGGAAAAAAACTCATTAAAAAATCAGGAAATTAAAAATTTATTTAAAAATTAATAATGCATATAGTTTATCGTGAAAAAAGAAATATAGAAGAATCTGCAATACCAACTGACCTCAATCAGTCTCCTGCAGACATAATTGTTCTCTCATTTTCTGATAGTGATCTTACAGCTTTCTCTGAGGGATGGGAGAGAGCGAACAAGTATTCTAAGGGAAAATTTCCTAACTTACGACTAGCCAATCTTCAAGATTTAAAACATCCTTTATCCGTGGATACATATATTGAAAAGACCCTTTCAAAAGCAAAGGCAGTTATAATAAGGGTAATTGGGGGGGTGCCTTATTGGGAGTATGGTCTAAATCAGGTAAAAAATATTTCAAAAGAAAAAAATATTGCTCTTGCTGTTTTGCCTGCTGACGGAAGGGAAGACAAAAAACTCGCAAGTTATTCTAATATTCCAGAATCAACATTAAAAATATTAAATGATTTTTGTAACACTGGAGGTTCAATAGCAACCCATGCTGCATTGGCTCAAATTTCACTTACTGCGGGAATTTATTCCTCAAAAGTTGTTGGAGAAAAGTTCATGCCTATTTTTGGTTACTGGTCTCCTAAAAAAGGAATTTATTCAAAAATTGATCCTAAGGAATTTAAAAGAAATTCATTTGTATTAATAACATTTTATAGATCTTTTATTACTGCATCTGACTTAAATCCAATTAAAGTATTAATTAATACTCTTGAAAAAAATAATTTACCCGTTGTTGCTATATTTATTCCTTCTTTAAAAGAACCTAAAAGCTTTAAATGGATACAAAAGGAAATTTCAAATATTAGACCTCTTGCAATTATAAACGCAACTTCTTTCTCAAGTAAAAGTAAAGATGGTTCTTCCCCGCTTGATTTTGAAGACGTTCCTGTTTTTCAAGTCTCACTTTCAACTAATAAGAAGAAATCATGGATTAAAGAAAATAGAGGGTTATCTCCGACAGATATGATTATGCATGTAGCCCTTCCTGAAATAGATGGAAGACTTTTTGCAGGGGTAGCCTCATTTAAAGAAAAATTAAAAAAAAATAATAAATTAGAGTTCTTTCCTATCAAACATGTCCCTAATAAAGAAAGAATTGAAGCAATCGTAAAAAAAGTTAATGGTTGGATAAAATTAAAAAAAATTAGTAATTCCAAAAAGAAAATAGCGTTCATTGTTTCTACATATCCAGGAAAACCATGGTTAATAGGTCATGCAGTAGGTCTAGATGTATTTAAATCAGTTGAATCTATAATGCAAGACATTGGTATTTTAGATGAAAAAGAAAAAATAAATTTTATAAAAGAAATAGAATCAAACAACATATGCATTCCAATTGACGATTACAAAAACTTTTTATCTACTATAAATAAAAAATTAGTTAAAAGTATTAATAAGGTTTGGGGTTCTCCAGAAAAAGACAAAGATTTTATTGATGGTAAGTTCATGCTAAAAGCGTTTCATTATAAAAATTGTTTAATAGCTCTTCAGCCTGAGCGCGGAGATATAATAGATAGAGAACATCAATATCATGACCTAGATTCAGTTCCAAAACATAGTTATGTGGCGTTCTATTTTTGGATAAAACATAAACTTAAAACTGATGTCATTATTCATGTTGGCGCTCATGGCACTTTAGAATGGCTACCTGGAAAATCTGTTGGTTTATCAAAGACTTGTTGGCCAGAGATATTGACTAATAATACTCCAGTAATTTATCCCTTTATTATAAATGATCCAGGTGAGTCATCTCAAGCAAAACGAAGAATAAATGCCCTAACAATTGGTCATATTCCACCAAGATTGAAAAGAGCCGGAAAGATAAAAAAACTTTTATATTTGGAGACTCTGTTAGATGAATTTTCAAATGCTGATGGATTAGACCCTGATAGGAGAGAAAGGTTAAAAATAAAAATAAGAGAAGAATCCAAAAAATTAGGTTTATATAATGACCTTAGTGTTAGCGAAAAAGATAGTAATGACAGTATATTAACAAAAATTGATAAATTTGTTTGTGATATCAAAGATAGTCAATTCGGGAATGGGTTACATATCTTTGGAAGAATTTCTGATAAAAAATATTCGTTTGATATAAAAAAATCGATAAAAAAAGAGAAAGAAAATATTATTAAAAGTATTAGTGGATGTAGAATTGAACCTGGACCATCTGGTTCACCGTTTAAGGGAAGGTTAGATGTTCTACCCTCCGGTAGAAATTTATATTCTAACGATCCTTCGTCTATACCATCTAAAGCAGCATATGAACAAGGTTCTAAATTAGCCTCAGAATTTCTCAAGCGACATCTTCAAGATAAAGGTGATCATGCAAGAACATTATTAATTGATCTTTGGGGATCGGCAACAATGCGAACCGCTGGAGAAGAATTTTCAATGGCATTATGTCTAATGGGGGTATCCCCTACATGGGTTGATAGTTCAGATAAGGTTTCTGGAATTGAGGTAATAACAATACCTGAATTAAATAGGCCTAGAGTTGATGTAACACTTCGTATATCTGGATTATTCAGGGATATTTTTCCATCTTTGACTCAACTTTATGATCAAGTGATAAATGTTTTATCTAAAAGATATGAATATCCGGAAGACAACCCTTTTGTGAATAACACAGATATAGCTCGTATTTATGGACCAAAGTCAGGTAATTATGGTCTAAGAATGAGTTCAAATATTAAAGAGTATACAGAAGATAACCGTGAAAATTTTGGAGAAGATTGGATAGAGTCTAGTGCATGGTCGATTGTTGGAAATAAAAGTACATATAATAGAAAAGGAATTGAAAATAGAATAAAAGAAATCGAATCTTACGTTCATGTTCAAGATTTAAAGGAAACTGATATATTACTATCATCAGACTATGCTAAACATCAAGGGGGGTTTATTGCAGCTAAAAATAAAATAGGCGGAAATTTAAATGCTTACAATATGGATAATACAGAGAACAATAAATCAAGAATTAGATCTTTAAAAGAAGAATTAGCGCGAGTAATTTACGCACGAGCAAGTAATACTACATGGATTAAAAGTATGTTTAAGCATAGTCACAGAGGAGCATCTGAAATAGCCAATACATTCGAAAATATTTGCATGTATGCACATTTGACTGATAATATATCAAATCAACTTTTAGATTTATTCTTTGAGGCTACTTTTGGTGACCAAGCAGTATTATCTTTTATAAAAGAAAACAATTTAAAAGCATATGAGTCTATGAAATCAAATTTTAAAAAAATACATGAGTCTGGTATTTGGGTATCTAAAAGAAACTCAGTAATTGAAAAGTTGTACGGCTCAAGTGAAATCTAAACTTATAAAGGGGTTTTGTCCATCTCTAAACGAACCTATAGAGGCTGAGGATGGCTTACTATTTAGACTGAGACCTTATATGGATTATCTTCATTGTGATAAGTTAGTCAGTCTTTGTAATTTATCAATGAAGTATGGCAATGGTATAATAGAATTTACTAACAGAGGCTCTATTCAAATAAGAGGTATTAAAAAAGATAATCATAAGGTTTTTTTAAGTAAAATATTTAAAAATAAAATCGTTAAAAAAGAAACTTTTATTAACCATACTAATATAATCATTAATCCACTTTGGGAGTTGCGAGATCAGAATTTTGAAGTTTATGAAAAAATTATAAAATTGCAAAAGAAACTCCGAAACTTACCGGATAAATTTGGTTTTATTGTTGATCTTGGAAGTAAGTTATCTTTAAAAAATATAAGTGCTGATATAAGAGTCGAAAGTGCACCCAATAAAAAAATTCTAATCAGAGCCGATGGGGCAACAAAGGGAAAAATAGTAGAAAAAAAAAATATTGGAAGTTTTATACTAAAACTAACTAACTGGTTTATTGATAACAGGGATAAAAATATTAATAGAATGTCAGAACTTTTATTAAAAAAAAAAATTCCTCATGAATGGACAATAGATAAGCCAATATATTCATATAATAAATTCTTCCCAAAAAATACAAAAATTGGACAAATCCTAGGGATAAAACTAGGAAGGGTTGATGCTAATATTCTTAAAAAATTAATTCTCAAGTCTAGGTCACCTCTAATAAGATTTACACCCTTTAGAATGATTCTTTTGGAAGGGGTAATTAATATTAAAGATAAAAACTTCATCTATAAAATTGATGAACCTCTTCTCAATATCAGTGCATGTTCAGGTAAAAATTTTTGCTCATCTGCAAGTATTGATTCTCACATGTTAGCTAAGAGTATTAAAAATCCACTTAAAAAAAAAATTCACATCGCTGCTTGTAAAAAAAATTGTGGTATCAATAAAAATACCCAAATCATCTTATCGGGTGATAATGGTTTTATAAACATTTATGATAATTTAAAAAAAGAAATAATCTTAAAAAAATTATCGCCTGACAATATTTTAAAAAAAAATTTCAGAGATATATAAAATTATGAATTATAAGTATGAAAAAAAAGGAAGTGAAATTTATAAAAAATCTTTTTCAATAATTAGATCTGAAACTAATCTTGATTCATTTTCAAAAGAAGAAGAAAAAATTGTTGTAAGAATGATTCATTCTTCTGGATTAACATCTATAAATAATAAAGTAAAGTTTTCAAAAAGTTTTGCTAGAGTGGCAAAAGAAGCCGTAATTAACGGAGGAAATATAATCTGTGATACAAACATGGTTAAATACGGTATAACACAAAATAGATTACCATCAAAAAATAAAATTATATGTACTCTCAATAATCAAAGGGTACCTGACATCTCTAAAAGAATTCAAAATACCCGAACTGCCGCGGCTGTAGAATTATGGGAGCCATATCTTAAAGGTTCATTAGTCGCTATAGGTAATGCACCAACATGCTTATTTTATTTTCTTGAAATGCTAGAGAAAAAAAAACTTCCTCTACCAAGCGCCATTATTGCATTTCCTGTTGGTTTTGTAGGAGCACTTGAAAGTAAAGAGATATTATTCAATAAACAGCCATGTGAATGCTGTATTATTGATGGAAGGTTAGGTGGAAGTGCCATGACTGTGGCTGCGATTAATGCTATAGCTTCAGATAAAGAATGAAAAAAGGAAAGATATATGGAGTTGGTTTAGGTCCTGGAGATTCAGAACTCATAACTGTTAAAGCTGAAAAAATAATTCGAAAATCAAAATATTTATTTTTTTTTAAAAAAAAAGGAAATAGAGGTAGAGCTTTTGAAATTGTAGAGAGTATTATTAGAAAAGACGCAATAAAGGTTTCACTAGAGTATCCTGTGACCACTGAAGTACATTTTTCTAGCAAAGAATATAAAGTATTGCTTAAAGAATTTTACAGAAAATGTGTCAAAAAAATACAAATTATATTAAATAAAAATATAGACATTTGTATTCTTTGTGAGGGAGACCCACTTTTTTATGGTTCATTTATCCATTTGTATGAAAAATTAAGAAATAATTTTGAAATTGACATAGTTCCAGGAATAACAGGAATGTCAGGTGCTTGGACAGCTACAAAAATTCCAATGATTTGGGGAAAGCAAATTTTAACAGTACTGATGGGTACACTAGATGAAGAAACATTAAGAAAACATATCAAAATTACTGACGGTTTAGTTATTATGAAAATAGGAAAGAACTTTAAAAAAATTTGTAAAATACTAAAAGATGAAGGAGCTTTCAATAATGCATATTTGATCTCCAACGCAACAACTTCACTAGAAAAAGTTACAAAATTAAATGAAAATGTTCATAATTCAGTGCCATATTTTTCAATCATTTTAATTAATAAATTCATGGAAAAAATGTGAAAGGTTCAATAACCATTGTTGGTCTGGGACCAGGGTCAGAAAAATTAATATCTTCCGAAGTTCAAGATGCTATATCTAATGCTTCAGATATTGTTGGTTATAAAAATTACGTTAACCGAATTGCACCAAGAAAAGAGCAAAACATTCATTCAAGTGGTAATAAGTTTGAGATTTCAAGAGCAGAACTAGCAGTGAAACTTGCACTTGATGGTAAAAGAGTAGTTGTTGTTTCTTCTGGAGATCCAGGTATTTTTGCTATGTCATCAGCATTTTTTGAATATATAGATAAAACAGAAGAAAACGTTGATAATATAGAAATAAATGTGTTGCCTGGTATTAGTTCATTATTAGCTGCATCATCAAGAATAGGTGCTCCTTTAGGTCATGACTTTTGCGTGATAAATCTCAGCGATAACCTTAAACCCTGGGAAATATTGGAAAAAAGGATAATACTAGCTATTCAATCTGATTTTGTAGTAGTTTTCTTTAATCCACGTTCAAAAGCAAGGCCGGATACGTTAAAAAATACTTTCAAAATTTTTAAAAAGTATAGCCATTGTGATAGGCTTGTTGTTTTTGCTAGATCTGTTTATAAAAAAAATGAAAATCTTAAAATCGTAAAGTTAAGCGAGGCTTCTCACGAAATGGCAGATATGAGTACACTTGTTATAATAGGATCAAGCGTTTCAAAGTTAATAAGTAAAAACAAAACTTTTTTTTATACCCCAAGGTATTATAAACCTTAACCAATCCATTCTAAGACAGAATTAGAATCATATACTTTTTTAATACTTGTACCTCTAGGTCTTGAAATAACTACAATAGGAATTTGAAGTTCTCTGGCTGCAATGATTTTACTATACGCTCCCTTTCCACCAGAATTTTTGGTGATAACCATATCGATTTTATATTTCTTAAGTATAGCTATATCTTCGTTTACGATAAATGGACCTTTAGAAATTATACATTTATAATTTGGAAAAAAATTGAATCTATTTCTCTTTTCAATAAATCTCAAGAGATAGAAATGATGGCTATAATCTTTATAAAAGTCTAGATTTTTCAAACCAATGGCAAGAAAAATTCTTTTAGGATTTCCTGTTAAATAACGGGTTGATTCTTTAAAATTTTTAACTCTTATCCAAATGTCATTTTTGCATTTATACCATGGTTTTCTAGCAAAATTTATTACAGGTATACTTAGTGATCTACACGCATTAACTGTATTATGACTAATTTTATTAGAAAAAGGATGAGATGCATCAACTACATGAGTTACTTTATTTTTTTCTATGTAATCAATCATTCCATTCTTCCCTCCAAATCCACCAATTCTTTTTTTTAAACCTTTCTCAAAAACTTTATTAACAATTCCTGCATAAGATATTATATAGTTATAGTTATAATTATGAAATAACTCAGCAAGTTTATTTGCTTCTTGAGTGCCACCAATTATTAGGATTTTTTTAATCATGAATAAACCTTGGATAACTATTATTGGTATTAATCAAGATGATATTAGTACTTTAAATAAACTCGCATTAAAAGCATTATCTGAATCGGAAATCATAATTGGGGCCGATAGACATATAAAAAAATTTGAACTATATAAAAAAAAAATTCAAAAGTGGCCAAATCCATTTGAAAAATTGATTTCTCATTTAAAAAAAAATAAAGGAAAAAAGATAGTACTACTAGTATCTGGAAATGCTTTCTGGTTTGGACTTGGAACACGAATTGCCATTGAATTTAGTAGAGAGGAATGGCAATGTTTTCAAGCACCGTCATCTTTCTCACTTGCTTGTGCAGAAATGGGATGGAATATGGAAAATATTTTATTTTTTGGTCTTCATGCTAAAAAAAATGAAATATTGAGAACATATTTAGCCCCTAAAGTAAAATTTATTATATTGTTAAAAAATGGCGACGCAGTTAAGAGTCTTGGAAACTTTTTTACAAAATTAGGTTTTGGTGAAAGTGATTTTACTATTTTTGAATCTCTTGGTCATCAGGAATATAGGAAAACAGAGATTATTGCAAAAGAAAGTAATATAAAAAATATAAGACATCCGGCATGTGTTGCTATAGACACTAAAGGTGATGGGGAAGTCATTCCAAAAAGTTCAGGTAAACCAGACTATTTTTTTCAAAATGACGGGCAAATAACGAAACAATACATTCGATCAATTACTATATCCACACTATCTCCAAAACCTTATGAACATTTATGGGATTTAGGGGCTGG
>CABZAL010000018.1 GCA_902523675.1 uncultured Alphaproteobacteria bacterium
GATCTAGATATGAGAAGGCTTCTGATATCCATCATGATCACCTTATAGATATAAAAAGTGGCAAAGTACTTGAGTTCAAAAATGATGAGATTGAAGCATTACAAAAGGAAATAGCTTCTAAATTGGGTTATGAGTTAGTCGAGCATCGGCTAGAACTATATGCAGTTCCAAAAGGGTGTGCAAGTATTGGAAAAGATAAATAGAAGTATAAATTCCGATTTAAATTCAAATGATTCAATAGATCCGAATATAAATTTTGAAGTTGACAGATTTCACGTTTTGGTTGTTAATGATAATGATTTGTTGATTAAAAATGCTCAAAGATTAAGGTTCAATACATTTTTTAAAGAAGGTTCAATTAACAATCCAGACTATATTCTGGATTCAGACGAATACGATAAATTTTGTGACCATCTAGTCGTTATAGATAAATCTGTTTCGTCTCATCACGTTGTTGGAACTTATCGTTTGATGATAAATTATTCAAACAATTCCAAGGGAGATTTTTATACTGAAACAGAATTTGATCTTTATAACCTTAAAAAACTTGATTTAAAAATCTTGGAGGTTGGCAGATCCTGTGTGCACAAAAATTATAGAGATGGAAAAATAATAAGACTTTTGTGGAGAGGATTATCCACTTATATTAAAAAATCAAAAGTCGACTTTATTATTGGTTGCGCAAGTTTTCAATGTAATAATACAAATACAATTAGAAACCAATTATCTTTTTTAAAAAATTTTTATTCTGCTCCAAAAAAATATCTTACTTTTCCTCTAAAAAGTAAAAATGCCAAATGGAAAAGTGCTGATATTAGTAAAATTTCTAAGTTAAAAATTTTTAAAAGTCTCCCTCCTCTCATTAAAGCATATTTAAGGGTAGGAGCATGGGTAGGTGAAGGGGCTGTTTTTGATCCTCATTTTAAAACTATTGACATATGTATTATACTTAAATCAGACAAGATTGACCCTAAATATCTAAAAATGGCCATAAACCAATAATGTATTATTCACCACTTTTATCGATATTCAGGCTTTCCGTTTTACTGCCCTGGACAATAGTTTGTAGCTTAATGCAAATGTCTTTTTTTTTTTTTCCCAAAAAATTTTCATTTGTTATTCCAAAACTTTTTTTCAAGGGATTATTAATTATATTTGGGATCACTCTAAAAATCTGTGGACGAGCTAATAAAAAAGGAACACTATTTATTTCTAATCATACTTCATACTTAGACATCATAATTTTAGGGTCAGAGTTGGATGGAAAGTTTGTGGCCAAATCAGAAATTTCAAATTGGCCAATTATTAACATTATAGTCAGGCTTGGAAAAACGATATTTATAGATAGAAAAGAAATATTAAAGTCTAAAAATCAAGTAAATATTTTATCAAGCAATTTGCGAGATGGATTCAATGTAATTCTTTTCCCAGAAGGAACCTCTAATAATGGCACTCAGATATTACCGTTTAAGAGTTCATTATTTGGAATTGTTGAAATATCTGAAAATAAGTTTTTTGAGTTACAACCTATTTCAATTACCTATACTGGATTTGACGGTTTGCCTACAAATAGGATTTTTAAACAGTTTTATGCTTGGTACGGCAGTGTCGATTTAGCTCCACACGCTTGGAAACTTTTAGGGTTAGGAACTTGTGAAATTACAATTAATTTTCATAAAGCACTTCAGTTTTCTAGATTTAAATCAAGGAAATCAGCAAGTAAATATTGTTATGATATTATTTCAAACTATACACCTTATACTGTAAATAAATTTAATCTTTAATTTTTGTCAAAATTTGCTTAGTTTAATTAAATGAAAAAACTTTTTTATATAAAAACATATGGTTGTCAAATGAATTTTTATGATTCGGAAAAGATTCAAGGTCTTTTAAAACCAATGGGTTACACATTGTCAAAAGAACCAGAAAACTGTGATTTAGCAATATTAAATACCTGTCACATAAGAGAAAAAGCGTCAGAAAAAATGTACTCTGATATTGGAAGACTAAGCAGGTATAAGAAAAATAAAAAATTAGCTGGCGAAAATATGATAATTGCTATTTGTGGTTGTGTGGCGCAAGCTGAAGGAAAAGAAATAATCAAAAGAAATAAGGACGTTGATATCGTTTTGGGACCACATAATTATCATAAATTAACCTCAATACTTTCTAAAAAGCTTACAAGACCAGTCATTAAAAATGAGTTTGATGTAGAAGAAAAATTTAATTCCTTTCCAAAGCCCTCCTTTTCAGGCGTAACAGCTTTTGTGTCAATTCAAGAAGGCTGTGATAAATTTTGTACATTTTGTGTTGTACCTTACACAAGAGGAGCAGAATATTCTAGAAATGTTTTGGACATTTTCGTTGAAGTAAAAAATCTTGTTTCTTTAGGAGTCAAAGAAATTACACTTTTAGGACAAAATGTAAATGCTTACAACGGAAAATTTGATTTTCAAAATTCAAAAAATTTATATTCTTTAGCTAAGCTATGTTCTTTCCTATCTGAAATAAAAGGATTAGAAAGAATAAGATATATTACATCTCATCCTGCTGATATGACTGATGAACTAATATTAGAACATCAAAATAATTCAAAGTTAATGCCATATCTTCACTTGCCAATTCAATCTGGTTCTAATAAAATCTTAAAAGAAATGAATAGAAGATACACTAAGGAGGCATATTTAAAAATTGTAGAAAAACTTAGAAGCAAAATACCAAATATTGCATTAACTTCAGATTTTATAGTAGGGTTTCCAGGAGAGAATAAATCTGATTTTGATGATACTATGGATATAGTTAAATTAGTTAAATTTGCCGGTTCATATTCTTTTAAATATTCGCCAAGACCTGGAACACCAGCTTTCTTGAAAAAGTTTGATTTAGAAGATAATATTATAAATGATAGATTGAACATATTACAAAAAGAATTAAATTTACAACAAAAGCAGTTTAATGAAAAATGCATTGGGTTAGATATGGAAGTGTTGATTGAAAAAATTGGTAAGAAAAGAAATCAATTTGTTGGTAGAAGTGAATATCTTCAACCTGTTCACATAATTTCTAGAGAAGATTTAATAGGCAAGCTAGTTAAAGTTAAAATAAAATCTTTGACCTCTTTTTCTTTACATGGGAAATTATCATAAAATGAGTCAATATTGAGCAATCTAAATAACTCCAAAGAAATAAATAATGTTACGGAGACATTATCATTTAATAACAATACCCTTATGTCTGTAATGTGCGGACATTCAGACGAAAATTTAAAGAAAGTAGAAATAGAATTCAATATAAAAATTATTCCAAGGGGAAATCTAGTTTCGGTAATTGGGCTTAAAAATAATGTTAGAAAAGCTGTGTTTGTTTTGAGAAATTTGTATAAATCTGTAGAAAACAACAATCAAATAGATTACGGAGAATTAAAGGGTTTTATCAACATGACAAAAACAATTAACCATGAGTCAACTAATGAGAACTTTGTAGAGTCAATTTTTGTTAAAGCAGGCAAAAAACTTTTACGCCCTAGGTCAAAAAAACAAAGAGATTACTTTAAATTAATTCGCGAAAAAGAACTAGTTTTTTGTTGTGGACCAGCAGGTACGGGTAAGACATATTTGGCAGTTGCTTTTGCTGTTTCTATGTTAAAAGCTGGAAAAGTCGACAAAATTATTTTATCTAGACCTGCAGTTGAGGCAGGTGAGAGACTTGGTTTCTTGCCAGGTGATCTTAAAGATAAAATCGATCCATATTTAAGACCTATATATGATGCTCTGAATGAGATGTTACCTTTTGATGAAGTTATAAAAAAAATTGATTCTGGTCATATTGAAATTGCACCTCTTGCCTTTATGAGAGGAAGAACACTATCAAATTCTTTTATAATTCTTGATGAATCACAAAACACCACCCCTGTACAAATGAAGATGTTTCTAACAAGATTAGGAGAAAATTCTAAAATGATAATTAATGGAGATTTATCTCAAGTTGACTTGCCATCAGGTACAAAATCAGGATTAAGGCAAGCTATCAATATTTTAAGTAATATTGAACAAATTGGTTTCATTGAGTTTCAAGATACAGACGTTGTCAGAAATTCACTTGTATCAAAAATAGTTAAAAATTATCAAAAATTTGAGATGAGTGAAGGTATAGGAGATAAATACATTTCCAAAGCATCTTATGAAGATTAAACTTAAATTTTATAAAATTTTTAATTTTGATAAAGAGCAAATCAAATTTATTATCTGCAAGACAATATTAGAAGCATTTAAAGATTTAGAAACAAACAATAATTTAGATTATGAAGTAAGTATCTTGGCAACTGACAACAATTATATAAAACAATTAAACGAAAAATATAGAAAAAGGGATAAGATCACAAATGTTTTATCTTTTCAGCAAAATTTAATAATTGATGATGATCAAGTTAAGAAGGTTTTCTTGGGCGACATAGTTATCTCACTTGAAAAAGTAAAGACTGAATCAATCATGCAGTCTAAAAAATTTAAGGATCATCTCTCTCATTTAATTTTACACGGATTTATGCATCTTTTAGGATATGAACATGACAATAAAAAGAATGCAAAAATAATGGAAGAAAAAGAGATCAGTATTTTGTCAAAATTGTCAATAAGCAATCCATATTTTGCGAAAAATAAATGAAAATACTTGATAGAAAATTTAATGCACCGGCCAATAATCATGAATAATATGAAATCATATTTGATACAAATTTTTAAAAAGTTTTTTTCTACAAATAGAAAAGTTAATTATAAAGAAGTTATCGATGATTTAATTGATCAACAAGATATATCTGATGAAAAAATTGATGATAAAACAAAAAAGATTTTTAGTAATGTAATTGATATTCACAATAAATGTGTTGAGGATATAATGGTTCCTAGAGCGAATATTGTCGCGCTCTCAGATAGCTCGTCATTAAAAAATTTATCTACTTTAATGAGTGGTTCAAAACACTCCAGAATTCCAATATTTGAAGATAATCTAGATAAGATTGTTGGTATGGTCCATATAAGAGATCTATTTAATTTACTTAAAGATTCTAAAAATCCTAAAATTGAAAAAAAATTAACAAAAACGATATTAAGAAAAATTTTATTTACATCCCCTTCAATGAAGATTTTAGACTTACTTCTTAAAATGAGATCAGAAAAAATACATATGGCTATTGTTGTAGATGAGTATGGTGGAACCAATGGATTAGTTACAATTGAGGACCTCGTTGAAGAAATTGTAGGAGAAATTGAAGATGAGCACGATATGGTTCAACGAGAGCACTTTAAAAAAATCTCGAAGGGTGCTTTTGAGATTTCTGCTAGGATGTTGATAGAGGATTTTGAAAAAAAATCGGGAAAAATTGTAAACATTCAAGAGAAAGATAAAGTTGATACTATTGGAGGGCTAGTTTTTGTTTTAGCTGAAAGAGTTCCTGGTAGAGGTGAAGTTGTTAACCATCCCTCGGGAATAGAATTTAGCGTAGTAGAGGTTGATGCTAGAAGAATAAAAAAACTTTTGATCCAATTTAAATAAAATGTATTCGTTTAATTTTTTTTTTTGGGGATTGCTATCTTCATTTTCACTGCCTAATTTACATTTAATCCCGTTGGGAATATTAGGATTCTATAAATTTTTCAAAAATATTATAAACATTCATTCGCACAAAAAAATTTTTTTATGCGTAACTTTTTTCTCTTTTGGTTATTTTTTATTAGGATTTCATTGGATTATTTTTCCATTACTAGTTGAGAAGAGTTTTATTTTTTTTATACCATTAGTTTTGTTAGTCTTTCCATTATTTCTTAGCTTGTTTTTATCTATTCCTTTTTTTTTGATTAGCATTTATAAAAACAGCTATTCTTTAAGTAAAAACTTTATTTTCTTAAATACATTAATTTACTCTTTGTTAATCTTTTTATTTGAGTATTTAAGATCAACAGTTTTAGGTGGTTTTCCTTGGAATCTATTTTCTCATATTTGGGCATTTGATAATAATTTTATGATAATCTCAAAATATATTGGAGTTCATGGCCTTTCTTTTTTAACAATTTTTTGGTTCGTTCTAGTTCCTCATTTGTTAATTCATAAACTCTATAGATTTTCTTTTTTTGTTTTTATTGGCTTTCCTGTGTTTTTATATATTTTTGGAAATATATTTTTTGAAAAACCTTTGGATAGAACGATACAAGTTAGATTGGTTCAACCAAATATACCCCAAGAGTTGAAATGGAAAAAAGAATACAAAAAGAAAAATTTATCTAAATTAATGAATTTATCAATTGACAATAAAGGTGACTTTTCTCATAGGATAATAGTTTGGCCTGAGGTTGCTATTACAGAATTTTTAAATGAAAATAATCAATTGATGAGTTTCTTAAAAGAAAATTTTAATGAAAATGATGTATTGATTTCAGGTGGCTTAAGAAGAGAAAATGAAAAAATATTTAATTCCTTTTATGCGATTGATAGTAGTGGATATAAATATTTTGACAAAATTAAGCTAGTTCCATTCGGAGAATTTATACCTTACAGAAATCTTTTTCCAATTAAAACCCTAACCCATGGTAGTAAAGATTTTTCTATTGGAACGAAACAAAGGCTTTTAGAAATTTCGAAATCAGGTATCTTCATAGAACCTTCTATTTGTTATGAAGGAATTTTTAAAAACGTAAACAGTTCTGAAATAAATGTAATAATTAATATTACAAACGACGCTTGGTTTGGGAGTACAACTGGTCCTTCTCAACACCTTGTTGCTTCAAGATTTAGGTCGTTAGAAAGAGGATTACCTCTAATAAGAGTTTCAAATTCTGGAATTTCTGGAGCGTTCGACGTAAATGGAAAGCGTTTAAAATCAATGGATTTGAACTCTGACGGATTTGCAGATTTAGATATGAGTATTGGTAAAAATGACTCGATTTTTTCAAAATTCGGAAACATTGTAATTTTGTATTTAATAATTTTTATGTTGATAGTAAGCTTATTGGCTGATTTTTTTATTTTTAAAAAAAGGTTGCTAAAAAAATAGAAGTAATTAATATCATAATTTATTTTTTCAAATAATATAAAATGACCTCACCAGAAAATCATATTTTCACAAGCGAGTCTGTATCAGAAGGTCATCCTGATAAAGTATGTGATCAAATTTCAGACGGAATTTTAGATCTTTATCTCAGCGCCGACGAAAGATCTAGAGTTGCGTGTGAAACTTTAGCTACCACTAACAGGGTAATTGTATCAGGTGAAGTAAACATAAATAAAAATAAAGATATCGTTACAAACGAAAGAATAGATTTTTTGATTAGAGATATAGTTAAAAAGATTGGTTATGAACAAAAAGGTTTTCATTGGGAAAATCTTCACATTGAAAACTATCTTCATCAACAGTCATCAGATATAGCTATGGGAGTAGATGAAGTTACGGATAAAAAAGAACAAGGAGCTGGAGATCAGGGCATAATGTTTGGTTTTGCTTGTTCCGAGACATCAAATTATATGCCTGCGGCTATTGAATATTCTCACCAAATCTTAAAATCTTTAGCTCAATTTAGACATCAAAATAATTCGTTCTTTGGTCCAGACTCCAAAAGTCAAGTTAGTGTGATATATGAAAATTCAAAACCTGTAGGCATTGATTCAATTGTTGTTTCTACACAACATAATGATGATGTGGGAAATCAAGAAGTAAGAGAAAAGGTAAAATCATTGATAAGTACATCTATTCCAAGTGGTTGGATGCCACAAGAGAAAAATATATTAATTAATCCTACAGGAAGGTTTGTTGTCGGCGGACCAGACGGTGACACTGGTCTAACTGGTAGAAAAATTGTTGTTGATACTTATGGAGGTGCAGCTCCACATGGAGGGGGTGCGTTTTCTGGAAAAGATCAATCAAAGGTAGATCGTTCCGCAGCATATATGGCAAGATACCTTGCGAAAAATATTGTTGCTTCTAAAATAGTTGATAAATGTCTGATACAACTATCTTATGCAATTGGAGTTTCAAGACCAGTTTCAATATATCTAAAAACAAATAAAAGTTCGGATATAGATATTAATAAACTCATTAATACTATCAATGACATCGTAGACTTATCTCCTGCCGGGATTAGAAAGCATTTAATGCTTGATAACCCAATTTATTTTGATACTGCTTCCTATGGTCATTTTGGCAGACAACCATGTGAAAAAACAGGTAAATTTACTTGGGAAAAAATTGATCTTGTTGAAGAAATTTTATCTAGACTTTAGTGAAAAATTTTTATGGCAGAAGATTTTCACGCAATCATAAAAACAAAATACTAGACCTAAATTCTGCATGTAAATGTTTTCTTTCCGAAGATAATATAAAAGAAAAAATTTTAGAATTTAGAAAAATTTATACAAGTGTCAATTTAGAAATTGGTTTTGGAAACGGTGATAATCTTATAAATTTAGCAGCTAATAATCCTCACGCTGGATTTATTGGCTGTGATCCATTTTGGAGTGGAAATGTTATTGTTTCAAAGAAGATATCATTAATGTCATTAAACAATATTTTGATATCTAATTTGGAATTCTCTAAGTGCTTTGAATATTTGAATAGCTTGAAATACGAAAATATTTTTATTTTATTTCCTGATCCTTGGCCAAAGAGGAAACATGCAAAAAGAAGGTTAGTTAATAGTGAATTTTATAAAATGATTAAAATTATCATTCAAAATGAAGGTAAAGTTTTTTTAAAAAGCGATTACACTGACTACATCTCCGATATGGTTTCTATATTTCTAAGCGATGGGGAATTTTTAATGGCTAGAACTTTTTTTAAGAAACAAAATATTTTTCCTTTTAAAAATACCAAATATGCAATTAAGTCAATTGAAAATCTTAATTTTCCTCATTTAATTGTGTTTAAATATATCCCGAAAAAAATTTAAATTTTGAAATTAAAATTTTTTAAATTTTAGATTATAATCCTCAAAGTTAAAAAAATTATTAATTTATTTAAGTTTTATCAAAGTATTGGTATGTAAGTAGTATTTTTTAAATTTTAGATAGGTAATATGAGATGAATAAGTTGCCAGAAAATAACCAAGAGGATTTATTTCCAGTTGATTTATTGGAGATTGCAAAAAATCTTGCTAAGGAAAAAGGGATTGATTCCGAAGAAGTTCTCAGTGCAATGGAAAATGCTATTGCGAAGGCTGGAAGAACAAAATACGGACAAGAGTTCGATATAAGAGCTCACGTTGATAGAAAATCTGGCAAAATTGGATTGTTCAGATATCTCGAAGTTGTTGAATCATTGGATTCTCAACCAGATGAAGGAAAGGTGAATAAAATTCAAATTAATGAGGCAAAAAAAAAGAATTCAGATGTAAAAATTGGAGAACATATTGTTGATCAGCTACCACAGATAGATTTTGGTCGTATAGCTGTACAAACTGCTAAGCAAGTTATAGTTCAAAAAGTTAAAGAGGCAGAAAGATCAATGCAATTTGAGTTGTTTAAAGATAAAATAGGTGAAATTGTAAATGGTATAGTTAAAAGAGTTGAATATGGAAATATAGTTGTTGATTTAGGAAGAGCAGAAGCACTTCTAAAAAGAGAGGAATTGCTTAATCGTGAAACGTTTAGAAGATCAGATAGAGTAAGAGCTTTCATCATGGACGTAAGAGAAGAATCCAAAGGACCACAGATTTTTCTATCTCGTGCGCACAATCAATTCTTAGTACAACTATTCGCTCAAGAAGTTCCTGAGATTTACGATGGAATTATTGAAGTTAAGTCTGTTGCTAGAGATCCCGGAAGTAGAGCTAAAATTGCAGTTTATTCAAAAGAAAAAAGTATTGACCCTGTCGGCGCATGTGTGGGAATGAGAGGTAGTAGGGTGCAAGCAGTTGTTAATGAATTACAAGGAGAAAAAATAGACATAGTTTTGTGGTCCGAAGATACAGCAACTTTTGTAGTAAATGCATTAGGACCTGCTGAAGTTGAAAAGGTAATAATTGAAGAGGAATTAAATAAAATTGATATTATTGTTCCTGATGAGCAACTTAGCTTAGCTATTGGCAGAAGGGGACAAAATGTTCGCCTTGCAAGTTCAGTTTCAGGCTGGGATATTGATATTTTAACTGTTAGCCAAGAGTCTGAAAGAAGAAATGAGGAGCTAAAAAGAATTTCTCAGATTTTTATTTCTGCTTTAGATGTAGATGAAGTTATAGCACACCTATTGGTTACTGAAGGATTTAGTTCAGTTGAAGATCTATCACTAGTCACAATTGAAGAATTGATGTCAATAGAAGGGTTTGATGATAATTTAGCAAACGAATTAAAGGAAAGAGCTAATGTATATCTTAAAAAAACTGAAGAGGAAAATATTAAGAAAGCAAGATCGATGGGTATTGAAGATTACTTAATTAATGATACTCCGTTTAACTCAAAGCAACTGATTATGTTGGTAGAAAAAGAAATTAAAAGCAGGGATGATCTTGCCGATCTATCAAGTGAGGAATTAATTGAAATTATTGGCACAAGTTCTTTACAAAAAACAAAAGCTGATGAAATAATAATTGAAGCTAGAAAACACTGGTTTGATAAAGTTTAAGCTATGGAAAAAGATACTGAAAAGAAAAGAACATTAACTGGGACTCTTGAACTAAAAAAAACTTTTGATGCAGGAAAGATAAAGCAAAGCTTTTCTCATGGAAGGTCAAGATCAGTCACAGTTGAGGTAAAAAAGAAAAGGTCTTTTAAAAGTAAAACACCAGAAGTAATAAATAGTGAAATGAAAAATGATGGTAGTTCTGATAAAATTTCAAAAGAACCCACCTCACTGAAAAATGAAAATAAGGCTAAAGATTTAGTAGATAAAAATATTGATGTAAAAAAAGAAGTTGAAGATCAAAAGCAGACGGATAAAAAAGTATTTTCAGATAGTAAGCCACAATTAAAAGATTCTAAAAGAGATACAAATAAAAATACTAGTCTTGTTGAAGAAAACATAGAAGAAGAATCTGAAAAAACAAAAAAACTTAAAAGTTTAAAACTCATTAAAGTTCCAAAAAAACAGGATGAAAGAAGAAAAGGAAAGCTTACAATTTCTCAAGCTCTTGAAGAAAATAATGAAAGAGTAAGATCTATGGCAGCAATAAAAAGGGCTAGAGAAAAAGCTAAACTTAGGTTATCTCAGACGGGAGAAATAAAAGAACAAGTTAAAGAAAAAAAGAAGCGTGAAATTATTATTCCTGATTTTATCGCTGTTAATGAGTTGGGGGTTAGGATGGCAGAAAAAACATCTGACCTTATCAAAGTTTTGATGAAGCTAGGGGTCATGGCAACTATTAACCAAACTATTGACGGTGATACCGCTGAATTAGTTGCAATTGAATTTGGACATGTTCCAAAAAGAGTGAGTGAAGGTGACGTTGAAATTGGTCTATCAGGACAATCTGATCAGGACGAAGAATTAGAAACAAGGCCTCCAGTTGTAACAATCATGGGACACGTTGACCATGGCAAGACATCGTTATTAGATGCAATCAGAGAGAAAAAAGTCACTCTAACTGAGGCTGGAGGGATTACACAACATATCGGTGCATATATGATTGAAACAAACGAAAAAAAAATTACTTTTTTAGACACACCGGGACATGCAGCATTTAGTCAAATGAGGGCCAGAGGTTCAAATGTAACTGACATAATTATATTAGTTGTAGCTGCAGATGATAGTGTAAATGATCAAACAATTGAAGCGATAAGCCATGCTAAAGCTTCCAAATGCCCTGTGATAGTTGCTGTTAATAAAATAGATTTACCTAATGCCAATCCGGAAAAGGTTGAAGCAGATCTTATGTCTCATGAAATTATTAGTGAGAAGATGGGGGGCGAAAATGTTTTTGTAAAAGTTTCTGCAAAAAAAAAAACTGGAATTGAAGATCTTATAGAAGCTATTTTATTACAATCTGAAATTTTAGAGCTTAAAGCTAATTATGACAGAAAAGCTGAAGGTGTTGTGATTGAATCTAAAATTGAAAAAGGAAGAGGGCCAGTTATTTCAGTCTTAGTTCAAAAAGGTAAACTTAATGTTGGAGATGTGGTAATTGCAGGAAAAGAATGGGGTAGGGTTAGAGCTCTTTCGGATGACGAAGGGAAACGACTTAAAATTGCATTTCCTAGTTTTCCAGTCGAGGTTTTAGGACTATCAGGCGCTCCTGAAGCTGGAGATGAGTTTGTAGTTGTAGAAAATGAATCTAGAGCAAGAGAAGTAACCCAGTATAGAGATAGGTTAAAAAAGGTTAAAAATAATTCTTCGCTCAAAAGAGGAACAGTTGACCAGATGATTTCTGATGCAAGTTCAGATGTTTCAACCGAATTCCCTGTAATTATAAAAGCAGATGTTCATGGTTCAAAAGAAGCTATTGAACAGAGTTTATTAAAGCTTGATGTTGCAGAAGTAAAGATAAAAATTTTACATACTGGAGTTGGTGAAATCAATGAATCTGACGTCACGTTGGCAATTGCTACAAACTCTATAATAATAGGCTTTAATGTAAAGACAAATGTTCAAGCGAGGAGTCTAGCAAAAAGAGACAATGCTAACATAAAAAATTATTCAATAATATACGAAGTCATAGATGATGTTAATAAAATGATGAAAGGTAAACTAGATCCTGAATTTAAAGAAACCTTAATTGGAAAAGCAATCGTTAAGAAGATATTTAAAGTATCTAAATCAGACAATATTGCAGGATGTGAAATTATTGATGGATTTGTAACAAGCAAATCAAAGGTTAAGATTAAAAGAAACGAAGAAATAATTCATAATACTGATGTTGCAAGTCTGAGGAGGGAAAAGAATGAAGTCAAAGAAGTAAAGGTTGGTCAAGAATGTGGGATAGGTTTGCTGAATTTTAGCGCATTACAGGAAAATGATTCATTAGAATTTTATTCTTTAGAACAAGTCGAGAGTATTTAGAAAAATGCTCAAGCTAAAGAAAAGAAATCATCAAAGACAATTAAAAATATCAGAACATCTAAAAAGAAGTTTATCGGATATTACAAAAAGTTATTTTTTTGAAAACATTGATACCCCATTCAAGATTTTAATATCGGAGGTTAATGTTTCAATAGATTTAAAAACAGCCTATGTTTTTGTTTTACCAATTTGGTTAAAAGAAAAAAAACTTGAGGAATTATTATTCTTAGAAATTTTGCGCGGTGAAGCACATGTCTTTAGAAAAAAGCTTGGCACCTATTTGTCAATGCGTTACACACCAAAGATCATTTTTAAGATTGATACCTTAGAAAAAGATTCGCAAAAAATTGAAAATTTATTCAATGATCCAAAAATTGCTCAAGACTTAAATTAGTCATTCATGGTGCAGCAAAAAAAGCTTAAAGATAATATAAATGGTTGGATATTTTTAGACAAGCCTGAAGGTATTTCTTCAAACAATGCTTTACAAAGGGTTAGAAAACTTTTTTTAGGCTGTAAAGCTGGATATGTGGGAACACTTGATCCACTTGCTTCTGGATTTTTACCTATTGCTCTTGGTAAAACAACAAAATTTATAAAATTTCTTGAAAATGCCCATAAAGAATATGTCAGCTCAGTTGTTTGGGGGATTAAAACATCAACTGGAGATCAGGAAGGAAAAGTTGTAGAAGAAAATTTTTTTTACCCTGATAAAGAAATGATTAAATCTAACTTAAAATTTTTTATTGGAAAAATAAATCAAATTCCTCCAAAGTATTCTGCAATAAAAATTAATGGTGAAAGAGCATATAAGTTAGTTAGAAAGGGAGAGGATTTCACCATCAAACCTAGAAGTGTCGACATATTCGAATTTAAACTAAAAAATTTTCAAAATAAAAAAAAAAGTGAATTTTACATTAAAGTAAGCTCAGGCACATATATTAGAACTTTAATGGAAGATTTAGCCAAATCTATGGGAACATTAGCACATTTATATTCACTGAGAAGGATAGGAGTAGGGAATTTAGATAAAAAACTAATTTCACTGGATTCTTTGGAGCATATGATGCATATTGACAAATTAATAAGGTTTTTAAAACCCGCTGATGAAATTTTTCAGGGTGTAGAAACCTTTAGTTTGAATGTGAATGAGGCAAGGCTTATAAAAAATGGTATAAAAATATTAAAGAATGATAAAAAAAAATCATCTAACTCATTTGCAGTTGCTAAATATAAAGAACAATTAGTTGTTGCAGGATTCATTAATAATGGGTATTTTTTCCCAAATACAATTATGAACTTAAATTTTAATAGTGGAGAATAAGGAGAAAAATATGTCGGTTTCAGCAGATAGGAAATCAGAAATTATAAAGAATTTTTCGGAAAATGAAAAAGATAAGGGTTCAACTAACATACAAGTTGCAGTTTTGACAGATAGAATTAACAATCTAACTAACCATTTAAAAAATAATAAAAAAGATCAAAGTACTAGAAGGGGTCTTCTAAAACTTGTAGGTAGAAGAAAAAAACTTTTATCATATTTAAAAAATAAAAATGAAGACAAGTATAAAGATTTAATTAAGTCTTTAGGTTTGAGACACTAATAAAAAAATGGATTTCACAATATATAGGTAAAAAAAAATGTTTAAGACAATAACTAAAGAACTAGATTGGCAAGGTTTGAAGCTAACTCTAGAGACAGGAACTATAGCCAGACAAGCTGATGGTGCTGTGTTAACCAAATTAGGGTCTACTTCAGTACTGTGCACAGTTTGTGCAGTTAAAAAAAGTGATTCATCACAAGATTTTTTTCCATTATCTGTTCATTATGTAGAAAAAGCATATGCAGCAGGAAAAATACCTGGAGGTTTTTTTAAAAGGGAAGGCCGTCCTTCCGAAATTGAAACACTTAATTCGAGGTTAATTGATAGGCCGTTAAGACCATTGTTCCACAATAACTTTAATAATGAGACGCAGGTAGTTTGTACAGTTTTGAATTATGATTTAGAAAATGATCCAGCAATCTGTGCTATGATTGGTGCTTCAGCAGCGTTAACAATATCTGGTTTACCTTTTTTAGGACCTGTTGGTTGTGCTAGAGTAGGGTATATTAATGGTGATTATATTTTAAATCCGACTGTTGAGGAGATGAAAGAAACTGAACTAGATTTAGTAGTGGCTGGAACTAGAAATGGAGTTTTAATGGTTGAGTCTGAAGCCAATCAACTTTCTGAGGATATAATGCTAGGTGCAGTTAAGTTTGGTTCTGACCAATTTCAGCCTGTTATTGATAGTATAATCAGTCTTGCAGAGGAATCAGCAAAGGAATCATGGGTGATTGAGGAGGAAAAAACTCCTGAATTTCTTGATGAGTTAAGAAAAGAAATTACACCTGAGTTAAAAAAAATTTATTCTATTAAAGAGAAATCAAAAAGATCTAATTCTCTTGACGAACTAAAAAATTCGGTATTTCAGAATTATGAAGATAAATTTGAGGTCGAAGCTAATATAATTTCAAGCTCTTTTAAAAAAATAGAAAAAAATATAGTAAGATCTGCAATTCTTCAAACAAAAAAAAGGATTGATGGAAGGGATCTAGAAACTGTAAGAGATTTAGACTCCAAAATTTCAATATTAGAAAATGTTCATGGAAGTGCACTCTTTACAAGAGGTGAAACGCAGGCTTTAGTTGTTACAACACTTGGTTCAAGCAGTGATGAACAGAGACTCGATACCTTAGACGGTGATGTAACTGAAAAGTTCATGTTGCATTATAATTTTCCTCCATTTTCAGTCGGAGAAGCTGGAAGAATGGGATCAACCGGTAGAAGAGAAATAGGTCATGGAAAACTTGCGTGGAGGGCTATAAGGCCTGTGATGCCAGAAGCAGACAGTTTTCCGTATACTGTGAGAGTTGTCTCTGAAATTACTGAATCGAATGGTTCTTCTTCAATGGCAACAGTTTGTGGAACTTCACTTTCTTTGATGGATGCAGGAGTACCAATAAAGGCTCCCATTGCAGGAATTGCGATGGGTCTAATAATGGAAGAAAATGAATACGCTGTTTTGACTGATATTTTGGGGGATGAAGACCATCTTGGTGACATGGATTTTAAAGTTGCAGGAAGTGAGAAAGGAGTAACTTCTTTACAAATGGATATCAAAATTGCAGGAATAACAGAGGAAATCATGAAAAGGGCTTTATCTCAAGCTAAAGTAGCAAGACTCCATATTTTATCTGAAATGGCAAAGGTCATACAAAAACCTAAAAAAGATGTTAATGAAAATGCACCTAAAATTTTGCAGATGAAGATTTCAAAAGATAAAATAAGAGATGTTATTGGATCAGGTGGAAAAGTTATAAGGGATATTTGTGAAAAGTCTGAGGCTAAAGTTGAAATAGACGATGATGGAAATATAACAATATCATGTAAAAATAAACAATCTGGGGATGTTGCTATTGGTATGATAAACAACATAGTGATTGAACCTGAAGTAGGTAAAATTTACGAAGGTAAAGTGGTAAAAACAATGGATTTTGGAGCATTTGTTAATTTTATGGGATCAAGGGATGGATTAGTACACATCAGTCAATTAAAACCTGAAAGAGTTGAAAAAACAACCGACGTAGTCAATGAAGGCGACATAGTGAAAGTAAAAGTTATTGCAATCGATGACAGGGGTAAGGTTAAACTAAGTTTAAAAGATGCTATTGATTCTTAATAATAAAAAATAAAACTATGAAAACATTACAAACCCTTAAAATGTCAGGAAAAGAAGTTTTACCTTTAATAGAGGGTGGAAAAGGTATTTCAGTTAGTAGTGGTCGCAGTTCAGGAGCGTGGTCAAAGGCGGGTGGGATCGGTACTTTTTCAGGTGTTAATGCTGACTCATATGACGAAAATGGTAATTTAATACCCCAACAATATAAAGAGAAAACAAGGACAGGCAGACACAAGGAGTTAATTGAGTTCTCAGTAAAAGGAGCAATTGATCAGGCTAAAATTGCTAGAGATATTGCGGGGAAGAATGCAGCCTTACATGTTAATATTCTCTGGGAGATGGGAGCAGCCGAAACGATCCTAACCCAAACATTAGAGAAATCTAAAGGATTAATTGATGGAGTGACTTGTGGAGCAGGTATGCCATATAAACTATCAGAGATTTCAGCTTCTTTTGGAGTTTATTATTATCCAATTGTTTCTTCTGCAAGAGCATTTAATGCACTCTGGAAAAGATCTTATAAAAAAACTAGTGAATTTTTGGGAGGTGTTGTTTATGAAGATCCTTGGTTGGCAGGTGGACATAACGGACTATCAAACAGTGAGAATCCACTCGAACCTCAAGCTCCTTTTCCAAGAGTTCTTGAGTTAAGAAAGTTAATGAATCAATTTAAACTGGATAACATTCCAATAATAATGGCAGGAGGAGTATGGAAACTTGATGAATGGGAAGATTGGATTGATAATAAGGATTTGGGACCAATATGTTTTCAATTTGGAACTAGACCTTTATTGACTCAGGAAAGTCCAATTCCTGATGATTGGAAAAAGAGACTTTTAACTATTAAGCCTGGTGATGTAAGTCTTCATAGATTTAGTCCAACGGGATTCTATTCTTCAGCATTGAGGAATGATTTTTTAATAGAATTAGAAAACCGGTCAGTGAGACAGACACCATATTTAAGAGAACAAACAAATGAATTTAATGAAAAACTCGAAATTGGACCAAGGAAAAGAGCTTATTATGTCAAACATACTGATAAGTCAAAAATATTAGAGTGGATAAAAAAAGGATTCGCTAAACCATTAACTACTCCAGACGATACATTGATCTGGGTAACATTGAAGAAAGCTAGACAAATCTTAAAAGATCAAATCGACTGTATGGGATGTTTGTCGTCTTGCTTATTCAGTAATTGGGCTCAAAATGAGAAGGGGACAACTGGGAAAAAAGCAGATCCTAGGTCTTTTTGTATACAGAAAACTCTTCAAAGAATTAGCCATGGAATTTCGTCAATAGAAAACGAATTAATGTTTGCTGGCCATTCAGCTTATAGATTTGCGTCTGATCCTTTCTATAAGAACGGGTTCATTCCTAAGGTTAAAGAACTTGTAGATAGGATTTGTAAAGGGTTGTAATTTTTAATTCGGTCCCCAAAAAACAATTTTTTCAACCCAACCAGAAAAATTTTTATATTTAACCTTACACCATTTTTCTTCACATTTTTTTATATTTATTATTAAATCCTTTTTAAGAATTGCAGTTTTTTTTGACTTTTTATTAGGAAATGAATAAAGTTTAGTATCTCTTATTATTATTCCACATTTTTTTTCAGATAGTTGACTTTTTGAAACCCATCCAATATCACCATCTATATCAATAATCTTAATCCATGAATCAAAAGTAGAAGTTATTTCTAATGGAAAACACTTTTTTAAAAAAATACTGGTTACGTAGTGATTTTTTCCAGGTCCTTTTCTTACATTAACTTCATTATATTTGGTTGATAAAAATTTTTTTTTTTCCATACTGGCTATTTCATTTGATATAAATACTAGTATTAAAATGAAAATTAAAAAAAAAAGATACTTATGCACAAGAGAAATTATACCATCCTTTTAACTAGAAGATTACCAGAAAAAATAGAAAATCAACTTGTTGCCAATTATAAGGTAGTTTTAAATCCAAAAGATAAACCATATAGCTACAAAGAATTAAGAAAAAAAATTGAAAATATTGATATTTTAGTACCTTGTATTTCTGATACTATTGACTCCTCAGTTTTAAAATCTGCAAAAAAACTTAAACTGATAGCAAATTTTGGTAATGGAGTAGATAACATAGATTTAATAACTGCACATGAAAAAAAGATTATTGTAACGAATACTCCGGAGGTATTAACTCAAGATACGGCAGATATTGTTTTAACACTTATACTAATGCTTTCAAGAAAAGTTAAAGCTGCAGAGGAAAAATTATATATGGGAAAATGGTATGGTTGGGGACCAAGTATTACCCATGGAGAAAGATTATTTGGTAAAAAATTAGGGATAATCGGAATGGGTCGAATTGGTTGCGCAGTAGCAAATAGAGCTAAAACACTTGGTTTAAAAATTAATTATCATAATAGAAAAAGACTAAGTAAAAAAATTGAATCAAATTTTAGTGCTAAATATTGGAATGATTTAAATAGCATGTTAAAAGAAATTGACATTTTATCAATTCATTGCCCATATACTCCTGAAACATTTCATTTATTATCTAAAAGAAGAATTCAATTAATGAAAAAAACTAGTATAATTATAAATACTTCGAGAGGTGAAATTATTGATGAAAATGCTCTAGCTGATCAACTCACATCTAAAAAAATTTATGGTGTAGGTTTGGATGTGTTTGAACACGAGCCTCAGGTAAGCTCGAAGCTATTAGATTCTAAAAATGCTGTTTTGTTACCCCACATAAGTTCAGCTACAAAAGAATCAAGAGATGCTATGGGAATGAGAGTATTAAAAAATATTGATAAATTCTCAAAGGGATTAGCTCCACCAGATAAAGTTAAAGCAAGCTCTATATAAAAATTATCTTGGAATCTTTTTTTTTGGGAGAAAAAATATTTCCTAGGTTGGCGGGTTTAATTTCTAAATTTTTGTAAAATCTATTAACTGGATATTTTTTTTCTAACATTGAACAGTAAAGAAAATTTACTTTTAATTCTCTGGAACTCTCAACAAGCTCTTCAAAACTTGCTTGACCCAAAAGAATATTTTCTTCATTTTTTATTTTTGGAGATATTTTATTTTCTTCAATTATTTCATCCCAATATAATTCTTCTTCTTTTATAAAAATTGATAAACTAGAGCTACAAAAGAAAATAGTAACATTATTACCTAAAGCTGCTGCTGTTGAAGCCATGCAAAAACAATAATAAATATCTGAATACTTCTGACTGTTTAAGATATAAATAATTTCATTCATTAATCAGCTTTACATATGGAACAATTAGGATCTTTTTGATAACTAATTTTTTTCTGGTTTAGATTTAAACAATCATACATTAAAAATTCATTGTACATGCGTTGATCCTTTTTTAATATAGCTTTAACAACGCATAGTGATTGAAAAAGACCTCCTAAACCTGCAACGGAAGATATAATACCAAACCTATCACAATTTCCAATATTTTCAGTTAAGTCGCTTTCTGGAAAAATACATCTATAACAAGGATTTGAGTTATTTTCCCATGCTTTAAAACAAAATAATTGAATTTCAAAACTATGTAAAGCGGCAGAAATCAATATTTTTTTATTTTTAAAGCAAGCATCATTAATTAAATATCTTGATTTAAAATTATCAGTGCAATCTAAAACTATTTCATAATTTTTGATTATATTATCAATATTCTCTGCTGTTATTTTTTTGTCATAAATTTTCAAGTTCATGTCAGAATTAATAAGCTTTAATTTTTTTCGAATTACTTTAACTTTTGAGTCATTAATGTCTTTTTCATTGAAAAGAGTTTGCCTGTTTAGGTTGCTCAAGGAAACTTTGTCATTATCTACCAGTCCTAAATTTCTAACACCAAGCATTGACAAATATGTTGCGACAGTTGTGCCAAGTCCACCACATCCAATAATAATTACAGGTATGTTCATGAACTTTATTTGACCATTATTACCAATTTCGTTTATTAATATTTGTCTAGAGAATCTTTCTATTTGATTCTGATTTAATCTAATTATTTTTTTGATTTGAGTCATAAGTCTGAAAACAATGGTGTTGATAAATATCTTTCAGCAAATGAAGGGATAATTACTACAGTATTTTTATTTTTCATAGTTTTTTTTTCATTAATCTCAACTGCTGCAGCAACTGCAGCACCTGACGATATTCCAACAGGAATGCCTTCAATTTTTGCAAGTTTTTTTGAATAATCAAAAGCTGTATAGTTATTAATCGATATCACTTCATCAATAAGATTTATGTCAAGATTTTCTGGTATAAAACCAGCACCTATTCCTTGAATCAAATGAGAGCCGGGTGGACCACCACTCAGAACTGCTGAGTCTTCAGGTTCAACGGCGAATATTTTTATTTTTGGATTTTTTTTCTTAAGATATTTTGCCACGCCGGTCAACGTGCCTCCAGTGCCGACACCTGATATGACCACATCGATTCTACCATCAGTATCTCTCCATATTTCTTTAGCTGTTGTGTTGTAATGAATAGATGGATTAGCTAAATTTGAAAATTGCTGTAATATTATACTATTTTTGAATTTCAACTTAAGCTCTTTGGCCTTTTTGATTGCACCTAACATTCCATCTTTCGAAGGTGTTAAAACTATATTAGCACCTAACAACAACAACATTTTTCTTCTTTCATTTGACATACTTTCTGGCATTGTAAGTATAAGTTTGTAACCCTTTGATGCGCAAATTGCCGCAAGCGAGATTCCTGTATTTCCTGATGTAGGTTCAATTATTGTAGAACCACTTTGAAGTATTCCTTTTTTTTCTGATTCCTCAATCATTGCCAATCCAATTCTATCTTTAACGGATCCAAGTGGATTAAAGAATTCTAATTTGGCAATTATTTCACCAAACAAATTAAATTTTTTTTTTATATTTTTCAGTCTAACTAGTGGTGTATTGCCAATTGTTTCTGTTATAGAATTATATATCCCTTTTTTCATTTTTTTTAAATAACAAAATCAACTTTGTTTTTTATATTTGATGAAATATTTAATTTCCTTGCTTGCAAGCAAACGTCTTCAATAGAAATATTTTCAAGTTTTTTTAACGAGTCATTTGAAATTTCTCTGAGCATTGGATTTATAATTTTTTCAGATATTTCTGATTTTGATAATTTATTTTTTTGATTATTTTCTTTTGTATGTTGAACTGAAAGAATTATGTCTGAAATTTTTATTTTTCTTTTTTCTTTAGCAAGTCGATATCCTCCCTTGGGACCTCGTGAGCCAACTAAAATACTACTTCGTACTAGAGACTGAAGTGTCTGTTCAAGGTATCTTTTTGGAATTCCTTGTCTTTTTGCAATGTCAATATTTTGAATTGGATCTTCTCCTGTGTGATAAGCGATATCAATTACTGCTTCAATGGCATAAAGTATTTTTTTTGAAATTTTAAACAATACATTCTCCTAATTTAAACCTGTTGATCCAAAACCACCTTCGCCTCTTTTTGTTTCATCTAAAGTTGAAACCTCTTTTAATTTAATACTAGCAATTTCTGTAAAAATAATTTGTGCAATTCTCATTTTTGGCTCAACTTCAAATTTCTTACTTCCATGGTTAATAAGAATTACGCAAATTTCTCCTCGATAATCAGAATCTATTGTACCTGGTGAGTTTAAAACAGTTACTTGATATTTTAGAGCTAACCCTGATCTTGGTCTCACTTGAGCCTCTAAATTTTGAGGTAGAGCTAATGAAATTCCGCAAGGAATTAATATGCTTCTTTTAGATTTAATAATTAGTGATTTCGAAATTGCAGCTTTTAGATCAAAACCTGCACTTCCTTTGGTTGCTTTTTTAAATTCATAAATTCCCTCACCATTATTAAAAAACTTTATTTTAATTGTATTCATCTTGTTTTAATTTTATCCTTTCAATTTTAAAAAATTCACTAATTTTTCTTACTAATCTTTTGGCAATCTCAGATTTTTTTAAGCGTGGCCATTCAAAAACGTCATTTCTATCAATAAATAAAACTTTATTTGAGTCACTATTAAATACCCTTTGTTCAGATATAGAGTTCGCAAGGATCCAGTCGCACTTCTTTTCTTTAATTTTTTTTAAAGAATTTTTTTTAAGATTTTGCGATTCTGCTGAGAATCCAACAAGCAACTTAGGTCTCAAATCACTTAAGGATATAGTCTTTAAAACATCTACATTCCTGACTAACTTTAGAGTTATATCTTTCTTCTTTTTGATTTTTTCATTTGAATATTTCAATATTTTCCAGTCTGAAATGGCAGCTACAGAAATAAATACATCTGCAGGCAAATTTTTTAATGAAAAATTTAAAAAATCTTCACCCGTTTTCACCTTTATTAATTTGACATTTGATGGCGGATCAATGTTAGTGGGTCCAGTTATCAAAGTTGTTCTTGCCCCTGCATTTGAAATTGCCTTTGCAATTTCATAACCTTGTTTACCAGATGAAAAATTACTAATATATCTTACCGGATCTAAACTTTCGACAGATGGTCCACTCGTTACAACAATTTTTTTTCCTTCTAAAAGATTTGATGAAAGAAAATGATTTTTGACATGCTCAAAAATTATGTCAACTTCTAAAAGTTTGCCCTTGCCAACTGCTCCACAAGCAAGTTTACCAAAAGAAGTAGTTAGAATCTCCACTCCTCTTTTTTTTAATATTTTAAGATTATCCTTTACTGCAATATTTGTCAGCATATTGGTATTCATAGCAGGTGCCACAAAGACTTTAGATCTAGTTGCTAACAATACTGTGCTAGCAAGATCGTCTGCAATTCCACTTGCCATCTTACTAATAAAATTCGCAGTTGCTGGACAT
>CABZAL010000019.1 GCA_902523675.1 uncultured Alphaproteobacteria bacterium
ACATTATATTAATCAATTTTCCTGATTTATCTACGACTGGAACATGCCTGAATCTTTCATTAGACATTTGTCTTAACCAAATTACTAGCTCATCATCTTTATCGGCTAACTTTACAGGACTTGTCATTATTTGTTTTAACTTTGTTGTCTTGGGATTCATTCCGTTGTTTAATAACCTTTTCATTAAATCTCTTTCGGTTACAATACCTTTAACTATTTTTTTGTTATCAGTGATTACAACAGAACCAAAATTTTCTTTTGACATTTTTTTTACCGCATTCAACACTAAATCATTTTCTCTAAAGGTTAATGGTGGTTTTTTGCTTTTGAATTCTGGTCTGTCACAAATTTTCATAAAATTACTCCCTTTTTTGATCTATAACAAATGTATGATATTTTTATTACCTTATAACGAATTATTATTCAATTATTTTTTAAACAAGTAATACTTATGGAAACGCCTTGTTTCAACATCATCAGGTTTAAGAAAAACTTTTTGTTTTTTTTTTAATCTCCAACCTAGTTTTCTCAAACCATTTAGTTCTGTATAAGATTCCTTTCTATATTTTTTTTTTTTCCACCATGATGAGTGATCAGTAACAAGTCTTAATATTCTAGTTTTCATATTTAATTATTTTTTGAACAACTTTGATTCCACAAAACATATTCTTTCTGATTGGGAGGAGTAATTACAATTGCAGGGTTTATAATTTCTGAATCATATCCAACATAAATCCAATGACAAGGACCATTTAATGTTTCCATTAATTTTTTATGTTTAAAGAAATTATCAATGTTGTTAGAACAAGAAACAAAAAAAGAAACTAAAATAGAAATAGTTATTAATCTCACAGTATAATTGTATCACAAAATACAAATAACAATCAATTTCTTTTCATACTCGCGTGTTTTCTTACTATTTCATTAGATAATTCTTTAAACCCAAATTTTTTTCTTATTTTCCAAATTTTATCTTTCGCATTTTTAGTTGATTCAAAATTATCAACAATTCTGTCCGGATAGTGCTTGTTTAATTTAAAACTTAAATCTTTTTCTTCTAAATAGTTAATTTTCCATGGTTCATGTATGAGGTGTATAGGTAATTTACTTAATTCTGGCACCCACTTTTTTATGAATTTTCCTTTTGGGTCTTGGTCATAAGATTGCTTTACAACATTATAGATTCTAATTGTGTTTATACCGGTAGTACCTGATTGCATTTGAATTTGAGAGTAGTGAATCCCTGGTTCAAAGTCAGAGAAAACAGAAGCTAAATATTCTGATGTTTTAAGCCAACATAACCACAGTTGATAAGATGCAAAAGATATTATCATTGCTCGCATTCTAAAATTTATCCATCCATGAACTTTAAGGAATCTTAAACAAGCATCCAAAAAAGGATAACCTGTCATACCCTCTTTCCATGAAGCAAATTTTTTTTCATCAAACCGTTCTCCTCTGATATTTTTAAAGAAAGGGTGAAGGTTTTTTGATTCCAAATCAGGTTGATCAAAAATTTTTTGAATGAAATGGCAATGCCAAGCAAGTCTTTTTTTAAAAGAGTAAATTGATCTGGTGTCTACAACAGAATTATTTTTTATGCTTTTATTAATTTCAGTTATTATTTCTTTTAAAGAAATAGTACCAAATGTTATGTGCGGACTTAAACGTGAACACACAAATTCAGCATGGAGTGGAGAAGACATTTTTTTTTGATAATCAATGCACCTTTTTTCAAGAAAGGACTTTAGCAACTTTTTTGCATCATCAGTTCCTCCTAACTGGTAGAAAGCTTTATGAACTGATTTTAATTTTTTCACTTCAAATTTTGTCATTCCACTGTCGTTTAGAAATTTTGAAGATGGTATACCAGAAATAAGAGGCTTAGAAATTTGGTAATTCCAATTTTTTGACCAGGTGCCTCTTACTCTATTTTCTAATTGTATTCCAAACTGATTAGTTTGAATCCATTTGATATTATTTTGCAAAAAAAAGTTTTTCATATTTTTGTCTAAATCTGAATGAAAATAATTTTTAAAAATTCTGTTTGAAAACACTTTTGTAAACTGAAATTTTTCAAATAAATATCTAAAAATCTCAATTGTTGATCCATTATAAAAATTCAAATTTCCATTTAACTTTTTAAGTTGAAGGTCCAAATCCATAAGTGAATCATTAATGAAATTTAAATGAAAATGACTAGTTGTATTTAATTTACAAAAATTCTTATCTAATATAAAAATAGGTAAACATTTGCTATTCAACATAGCTTGAAAGAGAGCCTCATTATCTCTAACTCGCAAATCATATCTAAACCAAATTACTGAAGTGTACATAATTAACAAATAATTGAATGATATAAATGTTCAATCTTATCTTTTTAAAAAGTTAAAACCTTCCACGATTTTTGTTTGCTTTTTCCTCATAAAAAATTCTCAGTAATATTAAAAATATATTGATAGTGGAAAAACATAACAACGCTAGGATGTCTTTAAAAATTAAACATAGAAAAAATATTTCAAATATAACGATTAAGTAATTTGGATGTTTAAAATGTTTATAAAGACCGTTATTAATCATTGGTGTTTTCTCTAAAACAATTATTCTTGTTGTCCAATATTTTCCTAAATCTAAATGAACCTTTAGTCTGAAACATTGTAAAATAATAAAAAATATTAAGTTTTCATCAAGATTAATATCAACCTTCAAAGACTTTATTAAAAAATATATAATAACAATTAAATGAAATAAGACTAACAAGTAATAATGAAATTTATAGTGCTCTTTAGCACCTAACTTTAATAGTTTTTTTGTATTTCTATAACTTATAAATAATTCTAAAATTCTTGAAAAAACTATGTATAAAATTAGTAACAGTCCAAAATTTATCATTATATCTTTACTTCTGCTAATCCTGCTGTAAATCCTGGGCCTAACGCTGACATTAAAAAATTACCTCTTGAAATAGGGTCATTTAAAAAAGTCATTAGAACTAAAAAAACCGTTACAGAAGATATGTTACCGTAATTTTCTAGAACTTCTCTAGCCTTTGATAATGAATTATGATCAGAAAAAATTTTTCTGTAGGAATTAATGATTTTAGATCCACCTGGGTGCATGATAAACCCATCAATATTGTTAGATGTAAAATCATCTATAACAGTTTTTAATTTAGAAGATATGAATTCTGGAATAGATTTATCAAATAAAACTCCTAAACTATCATTTTCTATAGTCCATCCCATAAGATTTAAAGTGTTTTTCCATGTATATTCAGATGATTTCAAAATTTTACAATCTCCTTTATTACCAATAAGAAATGAAACAGCACCGTCACCAAACAATGCAGTGCTTACAATGTTTGCCTTAGAAAAAATTTGGGGTCTAAATGTCAAACTACATATTTCGACACAACAAACTAAAATTGTTTTCAAAGAAGATTTATACATATCAATTGCCCTTGATAAGCCTAAAACGCCACCAGCACAACCATACCCAAAAATTGGTAATCTTTTTGTTTGACTTGGAAAATTAAAATAATTTATCAATTCTGCATCTAAAGTTGGAGTGATTATTCCAGTACTATTAATCAGGACGATTCCAGAAATATCCTTGGGAGATTTATTTGTTTTTTCAAGTGTTGATGATATACATTTTTTTAGTAGTCCCAAAGAATGCTTTTTAAACAAGATGTTTCTTTCCTTCCAACTATGCCTTTTGGTATACCAATTTATATCTTCAACAAGATAACGTTTTTTTACTCCAGAATTTTTGTATACCTTCAATAAATTTGTAATGTGCTTATTTTTAAAAATATTTTTACTAAATTCTTCAACTTGGCTTTGAGAGATTTTATAAGTTGGAAAACTTGAACACAATCCGGATATATATGACATAATGTAGATGTAGTAATTCAAAAAAAAAAATCACTGTTCGATACAACAGAAATTAAATTAATTAAAAATTATATAGCAATTACATTGGTTAAGTACTACCTTATATAATATGTTAAATAAAAATAAAATAATTCAAAAAGTGTTTTACATGTTAGAAAAGTCTTCTTTGAAACTTACAAATCAAAGAAAGCAGCTCATAAATCTTATTTATTCTGAAGGTCATTGTCACTTTACAGCTGAAGATATTTATAAGAAAGCAAAAAAAAATAAAATAAAAATTTCACTTGCTACAGTTTACAATAATCTTAATTCCTTTAAAAATTTTGGAATGCTAAATGTAGTTAAGGCTTCCTCGGACAAGATTTATTTTGATACAAACTTAGATAATCATCACCATTTTTATTGTGAAAAGACTGGTAAACTTCTAGATATTAATAACGATCATGTTATCATTCAGAAGTTACCAAAGTCTCCAAAGGGGTATAACATTAAAAATGTTTCTGTAATTATAAATCTAGAAAAATAGTAAATTAGAATAGTTCTAATTGGGGTCTTGACTTTGTCTAAGCTTGCATTAACTTAATATTATGGGAGCAAAATTTATCCCGTGTAATTTAAATTTTAAAAGAAAGGTCTATTAGAAATGGATGATATTAGTAAATGTCCAGTAATGCACGGTTCAGCAACAAATAATAAAGGTGTAAGTACTTCTAATAAAGATTGGTGGCCGAATCAGTTAAACATCAGCATACTTCATCAAAACGATAAACGCTCAAACCCAATGGCAATTGGATTCAACTATAAAGAAGAATTTAAAAAAATTGATTATGAATCTCTTAAGAAAGACCTCACTGATTTGATGACTGATTCAAAAGATTGGTGGCCTGCTGATTATGGACATTACGGACCTTTTTTTATTCGTTTAACATGGCACGCTGCAGGAACTTATAGAACTTGGGATGGACGCGGTGGCGGAGGTACTGGTGACCAAAGGTTTGCTCCTTTAAATAGTTGGCCTGATAACGGTAATTTAGACAAAGCCAGAAGATTACTTTGGCCTCTAAAACAAAAATATGGGAACAAAATTAGTTGGGCCGATCTATTTATTTTAGCTGGAAATGTAGCAATAGAATCAATGGGTGGAAAAACCTTCGGTTTTAGTGGTGGTAGAGAAGATATTTGGACACCACCTGAGGATATTTACTGGGGCAAAGAAAACAAATGGTTAGAAAATAACAGATATACTGGAAAAAGAATATTAGAAACGCCATTAGGTGCTGTCCAAATGGGCTTAATTTATGTTAATCCTCAAGGTCCTGATGGAAGACCTGATCCTTTAGCTAGTGCGCATGATATTAGGGAAACCTTTGCAAGAATGGCTATGAATGATGCAGAGACAGTAGCATTAACTGCTGGTGGTCATACATTTGGAAAGGCCCATGGAGCTGCACCTGAATCAAATGTAGGTGCTGAACCTGAGGGTGCTCCCATCGAAGAAATGGGCCTAGGTTGGAAAAATGTTCACGGTACTGGTAAAGGCGGTGATGCTATTACCAGTGGGATTGAAGGTCCATGGACTGCTAACCCAACAAAGTGGGATAATGGCTACTTTGATTTGTTATTTAAATATGATTGGGAATTAGTTAAAAGTCCTGCTGGTGCTTATCAGTGGCATCCCATAAACCCGGATGAAAAAGATTTGGCTCCTGATGCTGCTGATCCCTCTAGAAAAGTTAATACTATTATGACAACCGCTGATATGGCAATGAAAGAAGATCCAGATTATAATGTTATATCTAAAAGATTTCATAAAAATCCTGATGAGTTTGCCGATACATTTGCGAGAGCATGGTTTAAATTATTACATAGAGATATGGGCCCCAAAACAAGATATATAGGTCCTGAAGTACCAAAAGAGGATTTAATTTGGCAAGACCCAATTCCAGAAGGTTCTAAAAAATTTGATCATGAAAAAATTAAAGATGAAATCTTTAAATCGGGTTTATCAATTCAAGAACTTGTCGAAACCGCATGGGCAAGCGCCTCCACTTTTAGATCAACAGATATGAGAGGTGGGGCTAATGGTGCAAGAATACGTTTAGCTCCTCAGAAAGATTGGGAAGTTAACAAGCCTACACAACTTAAAAAAGTTATTGATATATATACTATTATTTCAAAAAACTATGATGTATCAATCGCCGATTTGATTGTTTATGGTGGCTGTATTGCTATTGAAAAGGCTTCTGATAAGAAAGTTCCTTTTTCACCTGGCAGAGGCGATGCATCTGCTGAACAAACTGATGCCGACTCATTTGCTGTATTAGAACCGCTTTCCGATGGATTTAGAAATTATCAAAAACAAGAATTTTCTGTTAGTCCCGAGGAAATGTTGCTTGACAAATCTCAATTAATGGGTCTCACAGCACCAGAAATGACAGTTCTATTGGGTGGTTTACGCTCACTTGGAATCAGTAGTAATGGTTATGGAGTATTTACTGAAAATATAAATGAACTATCAAATGACTTTTTCTTAAATTTACTAGATATGTCAACAGAATGGAAAAAATCTGAAAACAATCATTATATTGGAAATAATAGAATTACTGGTGATGAAACTAAGTCTGCGTCAAGAGTGGATTTGATATTTGGTTCAAATTCCCAACTTAGGGCGATTTCAGAAGTTTATGCAATTAATGATTCAAAAGATGTATTTCTCAATGATTTTATCTGCGCATGGAATAAAGTAATGAATTTCGATAGATTTGACCTAAACAACTAATTTTGTCTATTTTTAACAACCATTACAAAGATAAGTTAAAAACCTTTTTATTTGTATCTTTTGTTTGTTATCCAATATGTTTGATAGGGATCAAAAATTAGTTCATCATCAATGTTATTTAATCTCTTTCTTGATATTAAATCAAACCACTTATCCGTGGAAATTAAATTTATATCAAGAAGTGATATTTTTCTTTTGAGTTTTGTTAAATTATTTATGCAAAAAATGCTTTGACTTTTATCAATGCTTTGACGCCATATACCATAAAATTGTTCCTCTAATTGTAGTGTAAATTGAGTGGCGTTAGGATGAAATGCAGGTTGTTTTTTTCTAATTTTCATTAAATTGATTAGTGAGTTATATATTTCATAATTTTTATTCTCACTTTTCTTTAATTTATATTTAATATCATCATATTCCCAATTTCTTCTATTGATGGATCTATTCAAGCCAGTTTTTTTCACTTTTGAATTATCATTTTTAGAACCAAGTAAATTTTGAATATAAATAGCAGGTATACCCTCAACTGAAAATAAAATAGCATGAGCTAAAATAAACCTTTGCATATCAAATTTATCCCTACCGTCATATGTTTCTTGTAAAGAATTGAGCAATGTAATGTTAACTTCATATACAGATTCTTTTTTTTTATACTTTCTATAAGTTAATAAAGCACCTTGATTTTTCAAAAAAGAGATATATTTAACTATCTCCTCTTCTGGTAAGATTCCCTCTAAAGGCCTTAAGCCTATTCCGTCATGAGTAGATATAAAATTTAAATATGCATTTTTTTCTTGGGCCGGTGGCATTCCTCTGGACCATTTTTTTAAATAAAAGCTATTTCCGGAAATAATTGAGTGAATCAATAAAGGTGCGAAAGTAAAATTATATATGCAGTGTGCTTCATTATTATTACCAAAATAGCTCAAGTTTTCATGACTAGGAATATTTGTTTCAGTTATTATTAAAACCTCGTCATAATAATATTCTACTATTATTCTAATTAATCTTATAATTTCGTGTGTTTCAGGTAAGTTGATACATCTAGTACCTAACTTTTTCCATAAGAAAGCCACAGCATCCAATCTTAGCGCTTTTATGTTTTGATCTAGATAAAATTTTATAATACCAAAAAAATATATTAAAACATCCAGATTTTTAAAATCAAAATCAACTTGGTCATGACTAAACGTACACCAGACATAAGCTTCCTTATTTGCTAAATATACTTTTTTAGAAAGAGAGGAACTTCTTGGTCTAACAATTTTCACTGATTCTTTAAACTTATTCTTATCAGAAATAAAAAATCCTTTGCCAGGATTTCTATTATTTAAAAAATTCTTAAATAATTGATTTTCAGATGAACAATGATTTATAACGAGATCTATCATAACTTTAAAATTTTTTGTTATTTTTTTAAGATCTGTCCAATCTCCATGGTCATTTTTTATCTTCTTGTAATCAATGACCGCAAACCCATCATCCGAGGAATAAGGAAAAAAAGGTAAAATATGAATAATCTGAAATTCTCTACAAAATTGTTTAAGAAATTGATTTAATGTTTTAAGATTTTTCTGTCCAAAATTTGAAATAGAATCGGCGTATGTGATTAAAAGAATATCTTTCTCGCTCCACAATTGATCTCTTGGATTTTTCTTTTTTTTTAATTTAAAAATTTTTTCTATAGTTAGAAATAACTTGTTTACCTGCGAAGTATTTATACTATCTCTATAAATCAAATGAATATATTTTTTAACAATTTTACTAAAAGTATTTCTTGTCATTTTTTTGAAAATTATGAATTATTATCTTTTTCTACAGCTAGCTTTAAGTCTTTAAGAAAATTTGGTATTGCTGTATCTACTCTATTCCATGTTGGTATATTTGGTGTTTCCATTGGCGAGTCTAGAAAAACTTTTCCAGCCACCATGATATTTTGTGCAAAAAGTTCAACTGCTATTTCCTCCTCGTTGACATCTAAATCATAAGCATTCATTAAGGCATCCTTTTTATAGATCTGCACAAAATCCAATGCCTCTCTATAATAAGTTGCTTTTAAGGATCTAAAAATAGACATAGAAAAAGTTTCACCTTGAGAAGCTAACTTTCTTATTATTGCTTTAGTAATATCAATAGACATTCTAGATAATCCTAGAGATTTATCATCAAGTGAAATATCTTGATGTTTGTGATCATACAAATCAGCGATATCAACTTGACATAGTCTGTTGCCAGCATAATTTCTATACATTTCAGACAAAACACCAATTTCTAAACCCCAATCATATGGTATTCTTATATCTTTAAGGACTCTTCTTCTAAAGGAAAATTCACCAGCTAACGGGTACCTAAATGAATCTAAAAAAGAAATATATTCTTTAAAACCTATTGTTTTTTCTAATGCTCTCAGTAAAGGTGTAACCAATAATCTTGCGACTCTTCCTTTTATTTTGTGATTTGATACTCTGGGATAAAAGCCCTTACAAAAATCAAAATTAAATTTGGGATTAGCAACTGGATATACCAGTCTAGCTAGTAATTTTCTATTATATGTTAAAATATCACAATCATGGAGTGCAACAGCCTCGGCATCTCCCATCGCTAAAATATACCCCATGCAATACCAAACATTTCGCCCCTTTCCCATTTCCTGAGGAGCTAAATTTTGTTCCTTCAATTGATTATCTAAATTTTTTAGATTAGGACCATCATTCCATAATATTTCATGCTTTTGAGGTAATTTTTTAAAAAATTTTTTTGCCTCTAAAAATTCGTTCTCATTTGCTCTGTCTAAACCAATAACTATATTCTGGATGTACTGTACCTTACTAATTTCTTCAATAATTTTTGGTAATGCTGAACCTTTTAATTCAGAGAACAAAGAAGGGAGAATTAAAGTTATTGGTCTAAATTTTGAAAATTCTATTAACTCAGCCTCTAATTCTTCAGTTTTTCTACTAGAAAAATTATGCAAAGTTGCCACAATGCCATTTTGATAAAAATCAGAAATAAATCTTCTCCTTTTTAAATATTTGAATTAATGACTCTTTCCAGCCTTCTGGTGCAATACACTTACTATAATACTTATTTGTTGGTTTTTTAAGAATAAGATTTTTTTTTTTTGTATTTTTAACAATGCAACTGTAATCAGTTATTTCTAGCATACTCACATCATTATCGCTATCACCTAGTGAGATAGTCAACCGAGTTTTTTTTTGATTAATATTAATTAAATTTAAGAGCTTTCTTATTGATTTTCCTTTATTAAAATTATCAGATACGTGTATAAATCTTCCACCATATGAAGTTTTAAGATGAAGATCTTTCAATCTGGATTGAAAGTCAAAAATTTTATTTTCTTTATCTTGCCAAAATATTGGATCTGTAAACATTCTTTTTTTACTATCTATTAAATGAGAAGATTTAAGATTAGTAATTTTTTTTGAATTGCTAATACTCATTTCACTAAAAAATTTGAAATCAAATTCTTTTTTTAGAAAGTTTAATCTCATTTTATAATCGTTTGAGACAAATTTTGAAATTTTACAACCAATGTGATCACCAATCTCAAAAAAATTTATTTTACTTTTAATTTCTTTAAAATAATTTTTGGGAAAAAAAATGCAAGCACCATTCTCAACTATAAAGGGAAAAGAAATTTTTAATTTTTTTTTAAGCTTTATTATCTCTGCATAAGTTTTACTAGATACAAAAATAATTTGGCTAATTTGGCTAATTTTATCAACAAAAGGTTTAAGTTCTTCAAATGAGTAATCGTTGTGATTCATAAAACTTCCGTCGATATCAGAAAAAATAATTATGTCTTTATTCAAATTTTCCATGTTAGTTAACATTATTGATTTTAAGCCTGTTAATAAAGTTTATTATTAAATTAATCTTGATTTTATAATAACAACATTATAACCTTAATATAACGTTCAACCTTAATGGTCGGAAGTAGGTACGTTGCCGAAGGAACGCATATGTTTAATGAAACTTTAAGTAATTCTAAAATTATAAAACACTATTCTTTAATAATGGACTGGGCGAAATCTTTGCCTGAAAGCATCATTATAAAGAGAAAAACAGAAGCAGAAGACTTATTTAAAAAAATTGGTATTACCTTTTCAGTATATAACAATTTTGATACTACTGAACGACTAATTCCATTTGATATGTTCCCAAGGATAATCTCTAGTCTAGAATGGATTAGAATAAGTAAGGGAATAATTCAGAGATCATTAGCATTGAATGCATTTATTCATGATGTTTATCATTCAGCTGAAATAATCAAGGCAAAAATAATTCCTGCGAATCTAGTATATAGAAATCCTGCTTATGAGATTAAAATGGCTGGGTTTGATGTGCCAAAAAATATTTATAGTCCTATAATTGGTACAGACATAATTAGAACTGATCAAAAAAAGTTCTTAGTACTTGAAGATAACTGTAGAACTCCATCAGGTGTTTCATACATGATAGAAAATAGAGAAATAATGATGAGAATGTTTCCAGAACTATTCGAAAGTTTAAAAGTAGAACCAGTTGAAAACTATCCTTCATTTTTATTAGACACATTAGAGAGTTTAGCACCAAAAAAATGCTCAAAAAAACCCAAAATTGTAGTACTTACACCTGGTTCATTTAATAGTGCTTATTATGAACATAGTTTTCTTGCTGATATGATGGGTGTGGAGTTAGTTCAAGGCACTGATCTCTATGTTGATGAAAACATCACTTATATGAAAACTACAAGAGGTCCTGAACGAATTGATATTATTTACAGAAGAATCGACGATCAGTTTATTGACCCAATTACATTTGATAGAAGTTCACTTATCGGGGTGCCTGGTTTGTTTGATTCATATAAGGCTGGATATATAAATATTTGCTCTGCGCCTGGATCTGGAATTGCTGACGATAAAGCAATTTATACTTATGTACCTAAAATTATAAAATTTTATTTAGGTGAAGAACCGATTCTTGAAAACGTCAGAACATGGAGATGTTATTTAAAAAGCGAAAAAGAATATGTTTTAAAAAATATTGAAAAACTTGTTGTTAAAGAAGTTCATGGTTCTGGAGGTTATGGAATGTTAATTGGCCCTAAAGCATCCAAAAAAAAAATAGATATTTTTAAAGCTAAAATTAAATTATTTCCTGAAAATTATATTGCTCAACCTACTCTATCACTTTCATCAGTTCCTATTTTTTTAAAAAAAAATCTTCCACCAAGGCATGTAGATTTAAGACCTTTTTGTCTTGTGGGTAATAAAAAAGTAAAACTCGTAAGTGGTGGACTTACAAGAGTTGCACTTAAAAAAAATTCTTTAGTTGTTAACTCTTCACAAGGTGGAGGGGTGAAAGACACATGGGTATTAACAGAATAACACAGAAAGTAGATGTTAAGTAGAACAGCAGAAAATTTATTTTGGGCAGCACGATATATTGAACGAGCGGACTCTATTGCAAGACTACTAGAAGTGGGCTATAGAATATCGCTTATCCCTAATACACAATCAGGATACAATAATGAATGGGAATCAATTCTTCAAACTTCCGATATAAAAGATGAGTATTTATTTCACTACAAAGAGTTAAAAAAAAATAAAATAGAGTTTTTCTTATTATTTGATAATAAAAATGACTCTTCAATAATAAAATGTATTGAGAAAGCTCGTGAAAATATCAGAATGGTGAGAACAGCTGTAACGCTCGAAGTCTGGAACTCAATTAACTCAAGTTTCCAGGAACTTGAAAAAATAGCTGAAAAAAAATATTCGTCAAGAGAACTACCAACAATAATCGATTTTGTAAAAAAACAAGTAAATCTTATCCGCGGAACAATACTAAACACCCAGTTAATAAATGATGGATACGATTTTCTAATTCTAGGTACTTACTTCGAAAGAGCAGATTTTACTGCAAGAATTATAGATGTAAAATACTTCATATTGCTTCCTAGCGCAAATTATGTGGGTAGCCAAATAGATAATTTTCAGTGGAGTTTAATGCTAAGATCAATTTCTTCATACAGAGCTTTCAAATGGGCTTACGGAAACAATGAAATTGACTCCAAAAAAATAATAGACTTCTTGATTTTAAATATGATGTGCCCAAGATCCTTGATTTTTTCAATAGAAAAAATAGATCATCATTTAAAAAGACTCAAAATATTTTATAAACAAAAAACAAGTGCAGAATCAAGTATAAGTTCTATGCATAAGAAATTTCAAAAACTTTCTGCACAGAAAGTTTTAAAGTTTGGTCTACATGATTTTTTGAAAAAATTTATTTTAGATCTTTCATCAGTATATAAAAACCTTGAGAAGAAATATTTTCTAGGAGCTGAAAAATAAAAATTAAAATTAGTCATAAAACTACTTATAACTACTCTTCAATTGTTCCAAGATTAGTCCAGTCATGTAGACTGCATCCCACAAATTTTTATAATCAAAATGTGCTTAGTTGGTCAATAAAATGCAATAAAGGAAAGTTAATAGAATCACATCAAGATGCATTAGATCATAAAATTTTCAACATTTTTAACCAAAATTTGGAAGGCAAACAGACTATAATTGCTGAGGGTGTGGTAAAAACTAAAGATAATTCAGGGATAATGAAAGGTTTGAGTAAAACAGTTCATCCAAATTGTTTTTTAAGGTCAACCCCACTTACAAAAGCGTGCGATACAATTAAAAAACTTTCTAATAAAGCTAAATCACTGATAAAAAAAGAAATAGATTTTTGCCATAAACTAAACCTAATTGCTGGTAATTCAATAACCTATGTTTCTGGGTCCACTTCAGTATATACCTCCGCTGAAAACTCAATTTCTCTGGGTAAAGGAGTATGTCAGGATTTTGCACATATTCTCATTAGTATGGCTAGATATAATAATTTTCCTGCGAGGTATGTAAATGGATTCTTATTTGAAGATGCAAATTCAAGTGAAAATACAACGCATGCCTGGGTTGAAATTTTTATTAATGATATCGGTTGGATTGGGTTTGATCCATCTCATAAAAAATGTATTGACGAAAGATATGTTCGTGTTAGTTGTGGATACGATTTTTTAGATGCCTCGACAATAAAAGGTGTTAAGACTAATTATTCTGGAAATGAAAATCTATTAGTAAAGGTTCAAATATCACAATCACAATAACAAAAAAAATTTATTGACTATTATAGTGATAATTATTATTGTAATATCATTAATTTTTATTTGACCTCCTTAAAAAAGTTAATACATAGCTAAAAAAAGCTGAGTTTTTTACTCAGTTTTTTTTAGTTTTTTAGTCCCAGATTGTTAATTAACTTATCCAGTGTTTTTTTTAAGTTGTTAAATTCTATTGCACTCAAATCTGCCTTACAAAAAACGTTATTTTGAATTTTAGCTAAATCACCACATACATTAATACCTTGTTTTGTAATAATCACATTGACATTTCTTTCATCGGATAAATTTCTAGTTTTTTTTAAAAACTTCAATTTTTCTAATTTTTTGACAACAGGTGTTATAGTAGAAGCAGGAAGATTTAGTTTTCCAGCAATATCACAAATTCTCAAACTATTTTTCTTTAAAACAATTATCATTACCAAATATTGTGTGTAAGTAAGTCCATGTTTAGATAAAAGAGGGTTATAATATCTAACAATTGAGTTAGTAGCATTGTATAGAGTGAAGCAAATCTGATTTCTTAGTGTTAAATTATCAAAGTTCATCTTTTAAAACTAAAATAATAAGATAACGAACTCAATAAAAAATTAAAAAAATTAAAAAAATACTAAAAATCTACATTTAAAAAAATTTAAAAATATATATATAATATGTATTAAAATAATTTTGCTTATGAATAAAATTCCTAATTTTCTTATCCCATATTTCAGAACAAATCATGCTGGAGAAACTGGTGCTGTATTTATTTATAAAGGTATATTAACGATTTCAAAAAATAAAGACATAATCGCATTTTCAAATAGACACTTGCAGACTGAAAGTGAACATCTAAAGATAATTACTGAAATTCTTCCAAAAAAACATCATAGCAAATTAGTTTTTTTATGGAAAATTCTGGGATTTATAACTGGCTTTATTCCTGCACTGTGTGGCGATAAGTTTGTGTATGCAACAATATATGCAGTTGAATCATTTGTTGAAGAACATTATCAAGATCAAATAAACATAATTTCTAAGGATAAAAAGTACGAAAAAATAAAACATTTAATCAAAAAATTAATGGATGACGAAGTAGATCATAAGAATGAAGCACATGAAAATTTTAAAAATCTAAATTTTTTTCAACGTTTTTGGAGTATAATTGTCAGGAAAGGATCTTCTTTTGCCGTAAAAGTATCAATGGTTGTTTAACTTTACAAAACTTTTTAAAAGTTTTTTGAATTTAAAATATTGGTCTTACTTTTTTTTTTAGTTTATAATCAACTATCTGTAAAATAAATTATGGAAAAAAATAATATAAATCAGAGGCTTAAAGATGAACAGTCAAAATATAGAAAAAATATTTATTTAGTAACAGGTTTTCTTTCAATTATTATCGTTGCATCATACTTTTTCTTAATTTTGTCTAAAGGAACTAAAATTATTGTTTATCCTGAGGATGCGAGGAATACAGCTAGAATAATTCCTAATAATTTTTTGGATATTGGATACGGCCAATTTATCTACTCTTTTTCTCAAAGTCCAAGTTTTAAGATAATAGCAAAAGATTACAAAGAACTAGAAACAACGCTTCCAAAAGAAAAAAAAGGTATATCTTTTGAAGTCACACTTGCAGAGCTACCAGCAGTTATAAATTTATCAATCAAAAAAAAGCTTAAGGACACCAAATGGTTTATTAATGGAGAATTTATCAAAACTGGAGAAAATATATCAAAAGTGGTTTCGCCTGGAGATTACGAAATAACAATCGATCATCCACTTCATGAAAAAAAAATTATAAAAAAAACCATGAAAAAAAATGAAAAGTTTGTTGAATCAGTTTTGTTGGATAAATTAAATGCAATTTTAAATATTAAAACAACCCCTGCAGGATCTGAAATTTTTATTAATATGAAAAAAATTGGTCTATCTCCATTAATCTTTAAAACTAATGGAGGAGAGCACAAAATTAAAGTTAAGAAAGATTTATATCAAGTAATTGAAGAAAATATTTTAATTTCAAATAAAAATATAATTAATGATAGAAATTATTTATTAAAAAAAATTAGATCCTCTATCTCCATAAATGCATTACCCTCTGAGGGTAAACTTTTAATAAATAATATTCTTTATGATCATCAAAAGAAAATTGATTTAAGTTCAGAGACAAACTACCAAATTCTTTATTCAAAGAAAGGTTATGAAGATTATAAAAAAACAATTAGACTAAAGCCAAACGAAACTAGAAAAATTAAATTTAATTTAAAAAAAGAGTTTGGAACTGTAAATGTCATTTCTAATCCTGTAGCTGAGGTTTGGATTAATAATATCTTGGTGGGCACGACTCCTTTATCAAAAAAATTACAGACATTCGAACAAGAAATTGAGATTAAAAGAAAGGATTATAGAACCCAAATTCATAAACTTATTCCTAATAAAATTTCGAAAAAAATTATAGATGTAAATTTAATAAAAGAAACAACTGCAAAACTACGGGAATCAAAACCTCAACTTACAAATCCTTTGGGGATAAATTTTAAGTTATTTAATCCCAAAAGTGAAATCACTAAATTAGGATCAGAAAGACACGAAAGAGGACAACGAGCCAATGAATCTGTAAGAACTGTAAAACTCTCAAAACCTTTTTATGTATCAACCTATGAAATTACTAATTTACAATTTTCTAAATACAACAATAAAAATATAGATTCCAGCAAACCCAATTATCCAGTAAAAAATGTATCATGGCTAGAAGCTGCAAAATTTTGCAACTGGTTAAGCAATGAGGAAGGTTTACCCAAATTTTATAATATCGAGGGTGAAAAATTGAAGAGTTTTAAACCAGAATCTAATGGTTATAGACTATTGACAGAATCTGAGTGGGAATGGTTAGCCAGAAAAGCTAATAAGAAAAAAAAGACTTATTTTAGTTGGGGTGATAATTTTATTATACCTAATAACTTTATGAATATAGCGGATGAAAGTTCTAAAAATTCACAAAAATATTTTATAAAAGATTATAATGATAACTATGAAAACATTGCACCAGTTGGAAGTTTTGATATAGAGCAGTCTGGACTTTATGACTTATCTGGAAATTTAAGTGAATGGACTCATGATTATTATTCCGTCACTTTTAAAAAAGAAATTTTAAATGATCCACTTGGAAAATTTGATGGTATTAGTCATGTCGTTAAAGGGGCAAATTGGAGTTCAGGAACTTTAACAAAAATTAGACCATCATATAGAGAAAATGCTATAAACGGTAGTGATAAAATTGGTTTTCGAATAGGGAGGTACTTATGATGAAAAATCAACGCAGAAGACTATTAATTTTCTTTTCAATTATTTTATTTTGTTTTCTTTTTAAACTTGCTTATGGAAATTTTCCAAATATTAGTTTGAACAACCCTGTTTCTTTTCCAATAGATATTTAGATGAATAATATACTTAAAAAATTAATTTTATTTATTTTTTTAGTAATAATAGTTCATTTAATATTTTCGGGATTTATAAGACCAGAAGCCAATATTTTAATTGAAAATGCCAAAAATTCACAAACGTCAATTCCAAGAAATTTTTTTATTATAGTAAAGGATTTTGAGCAGGAGTTCTGTTTTATTCTTTTTTTCTGGGGACTAATAATAATATTTGAAAAGTATTTTAAGATTTTAAACTCTAATTATCTTTTCAATATTGATTTAATTGAAAGTAAAATTACAAATAGAGAATCCGCAGATAAATTAATCGGTAAGATAAATAAACAACTGGATTCTACATTAAAAAATAATCCTTTAATTGAAGCTTTAGAATTAGCTCTATTAAGATATTCGCAAACACATAATGTTCAAAATGTTTCAGATTCAATTTCCAACAGCCTTGAAATGTTATCTATAAAACAAGATTCTGAAAATTCAATAATTAGATATCTTATATGGGCAATACCCTCAGTTGGTTTCATTGGTACAGTTAGAGGAATTGGTGGTGCTCTTGCAAATGCAGATCAAGCAATTCAAGGGAATATATCCTTAATGACTGAAAATTTAGGTGTTGCATTTAACTCAACCTTTGTAGCTCTTTTGATAAGTATAGTCTTGATGTTCTTTTTTCATCAGTTACAAAAAGTTCAAGATGAAAATATTATAAATATACAAAAGTACTGTGAGAAGTATTTTTATTCTAAATTTAAATAATTATGAAAAAAAAAAATCGCCAAATTGATTTTAGTTTGTCATTTCTAGATATTATGGCTTGTGGTTTAGGAGCAGTAATAATAATCTTCGTTTTATTAAAAGATAAATCTATAAAAAACGACTATGAAGCAGAATTTGAAAGATTATTAGAAATAATTGAATTAAAAGAATTTAAAAAAAAAGATCTTGAGACAGACAGAGACTTAATTTATACAAAGATTGATAATAACAAGAAGAAGATCTCAGCCTTAACTCTTGAAAGAAAAAAAATTGATGATGACATAAGTTTATTTAACGAAAAGATAAAGCTTAAAAAAGACAATATAAATCAATTACAACAAATAATTAAAAAAAAACCATTAAATCAAAAAATAGATATTGTAAAAAATGAAAAAAGCTATGAAGCAAATTATATTGTTGGATTAAATGTAAAGGGAAATAAAATTGTAATTTTACTTGATTCAAGCGCATCGATGACTGATGAAAAACTTATAGATATTATAAAAAGGAAAAATTCTGATGACAGTGAAAAATTAATTGGTCCAAAATGGAAAAGAGCTAATAAAATAGTAAAATGGATTATTAGTAGATCACCCGAAAAAAGCACTCTTTCTTTGATAAAATTTAATGAAGAAGCAAAATATATTCATAAAAAAGCCTTTTTAAAAAAAAATAAAAAAGATGTAATGTCTGTCATTAAAGGTATAGACAAAATTATTCCGACAGGCTCAACAAATCTTTATTCCGGACTAAAACTAGCCTCAAATATTAATCCAACAAATATATATTTAATTACCGATGGATTACCTACAAAAGGTGATCCAAGTTTTGTAAGTTTTAATCCATTAAGTAAATGTAATTCAATAATTGGCAAGTCAAAAAATATATCTGGAGAATGCAGAAAGATTTTATTTAGAAAAACCATAAACACCATAAATCTTAATAAGGCTGAAGTTAATATCATTTTATTACCACTTGAAGGTGACCCCGAGGCATCACCAGAATTTTGGGATTGGTCTTCAAAATCTAATGGAATGTTGATAAGTCCTGCGAGAAATTGGCCATGACTAAAAAAAGAAGAAAAATGGAAAATACTTTATTTTCTTTTTTAGATATTATTTCATGTGGTTTTGGTGCAATTGTAATGCTTATTCTAATATATAAATTTTCACCAAATGAGGAAAATGAAGGTAAAAATAACAATATATTCGAACTCATTCTAAAGGATGAAACTCTAAATAAAGTAATTTTAAATTTAGAAAAAGAAAAAAAATCACTAAATAATCAATTAAGTTCTTTTAAAAATCAAATTACAAAAAAGTCAGAAAATAACAAAAAAAGAAAAATTGAACTGGATAGTATTAGCAAAAAAAATAAAACTTTAAATGACTCTATTGATGCCTTAAAAATTGTAAATCAAAGTATAGAAGTTTTTAGAACTTCAAATAAAAAAAATCTAATTAGGGACGAAAATATTGGGGGAATACCAGTTAACAGTAATTACATCATATTTGTTGTAGATACATCAGGTAGCATGCTTGAAATTTGGAATAAAGTTATTTTTCAGATCGAAGGAATTCTAAAAATTCATCCAGATGTTAAAGGATTTCAAATTTTAAATGATATGGGTAGTCCATTAATATCTTCTTATGAAAATAAGTGGATACCTGATACGACTTCCTGGAGAAAAAGAGCTATAAAATTATTTAAGTTATGGAATGTTGCGTCCAATAGCAGTCCTGTAGAAGGGATTCTTAAATCTTTAAATAATTATGTTTCAGATGATAAAGCAGTATCCATTTATGTAATTGGAGATGATTATACTGGATCATCCTTTGATAACGTTATTGAAAGAATAACAATGTTAAATAGCAAAAAAAAAATTGAAGCTAAAATACATGGGATTGGCTTTTTGGCAAGAAATACGACCAATAGGTTTTCAATTCTAATGCGAGAAATGACATTACAAAATTTTGGGACATTTATCGCACTTGCGAAATAAAATTATATTTGTTCATTGCATATGATCTCTAATTCAATAGGGACTTTATTATCCTTTAGTTTAGTTAAATCTAAATCTAATATTTTATCTTTAAAACCTTTTTTTGAGCCCCGAAATAAATACTTTCCTTTATGTAAATTAATTATTTTCTCTTCTAAGAAGCCTATTGTACCTAGTTCTCTTATTTT
>CABZAL010000020.1 GCA_902523675.1 uncultured Alphaproteobacteria bacterium
TTTCAAATATAAAAAAAAAGTTTAAGTTTGCAAATAATGAATATTAAAACTCCAACATTAGACAAAGTAAAATTTCCAAAAGACCTTAAAAATTTGGATGATAAGGAACTTAAACTTTTAACAACCGAATTGAGAAATGAAGTAATTGACGCCGTATCAGTTACTGGCGGTCATTTAGGCGCAGGATTAGGTGTAGTTGAACTTACGATTGCAATACATAGCGTTTTTAACACTCCTAATGATAAACTAATTTGGGACGTAGGTCATCAATGTTATCCCCATAAGATCTTAACAGGAAGAAGAAATAAGATTAGAACAATTCGTCAGCCAAATGGTTTGTACGGATTTACAAAAAGATCGGAGAGTGAATATGATCCATTTGGCGCGGCTCATTCATCAACCTCCATTAGTGCAGGGTTAGGAATGGCTGTTGCTAGAGATCTTAAAAAGGAAAAGCATAAAGTTATATGCGTGATTGGCGATGGTGCTATAAGTGCAGGAATGGCATATGAGGCTATGAACAATGCTGGATCCATGAATGCCAATCTTATTGTAATTTTAAATGACAATGATATGTCCATAGCTCCGCCGGTAGGTGCAATGAGCGCTTATTTATCAAGACTTCTATCAGGAAAAACCTTTCAATCAGCTCGATCCCTTGCCAAACAAATGGCAGCCATGTTTCCTAAGAGATTTAAAGATGTTGCAGCAAAAGCTGAGGGATATATGCGTGGAATGGTTACAGGAGGTACTTTGTTTGAGGAGCTGGGGTTCTTTTACGTTGGACCAGTTGATGGTCACAATTTAGATCATCTTCTTCCTGTTCTAAAAAATCTGAGAGATTCAAACTGGGATGGACCAGTATTTTTGCATGTTGTAACAAAAAAGGGCTATGGCTATGAACCAGCAGAAAAATCAGATGATAAATATCATGGTGTTGGAAAATTTAATGTTGTAACTGGAGAGCAGGTAAAATCTATTTCTAAAGCTCCAAGTTATACAAAAACTTTTGCGAAAGCATTAATTCATAAAGCAAAAAAAGATAAGAAAATTGTTGCAGTTACTGCAGCTATGCCGTCTGGAACAGGATTAGATTTGTTTGAAAAGGCTTTTCCTGATAGAACCTATGATGTTGGAATAGCTGAACAACATGCTGTAACGTTTTGTGCTGGACTTGCCACAAGAGGCATGAAGCCCTATGCTGCAATTTACTCAACCTTCCTTCAAAGGGCATATGATCAAGTGGTTCATGATGTTGCAATTCAGTCACTTCCTGTAAGATTTGCAATTGATAGAGCAGGTCAAGTCGGTGCAGATGGCGCAACTCACGCTGGGTCGTTCGATCTTGCATATCTTTGTGCTCTTCCAAACTTCATAATCATGGCCCCAAGTGATGAAAATGAACTCATTGGATGTGTTAGCACCTCATTAGAAATTAATGATAAACCCTGTGCCTTCAGATATCCTAGAGGCGAAGGATTTGGTGTAAAGCTTCATGAAGACCAAGATTCTTGGAAAATTGGAAGAGGAAGAATCGTAAAGGAAGGTTCAAAAGTTTGTATCCTTTCACTTGGAACAAGATTGAATGAGGCAATAATTGCTTCAGATGCGTTAGCTTCTTACGGATTAAGTACAACAGTGGCTGACGCTAGATTTGCAAAACCAATAGATACTAAAATGATAACTAAATTAGCTAGAAATCATCAAATTTTGATAAGTGTAGAGGAAGGGTCAATAGGTGGTTTCTCAGCTCAGGTAATGTCGTTTCTTACAAAAGAAGGTTTGTTGGATAATGGCCTTAAATTTAGACCTCTATTTTTCCCTGATATTTTTGTTCCACATGGAAAACCTGAAATACAAAACGATATTTGCGGTATAAATGCAAGACAGATAACTGATTGTGTGTTGAAGGCTTTGGGACTCCCTACTGTTTCAAAAGAATCAAGAGAAACTGCATAAAATTCAACAAATCTTTTATTCTTAGAATGTGTGGAGTTGAAGATCAAAAAAAAATAAATCAAATAGTTAAAGAATCAGGAACTTCTTTTTATTGGGGAATGAAAATTCTTAATAAAGAAAAAAGATTTGCAATGTTTACTATATATGCATTTTGTAGAATTGTAGATGATATAGCAGATAATGAACAAAACATAGAAATTAAACTGTCGCAACTTGAGAATTGGAAGTCCAAGATAAATAAAATTTACAATGACCATTCATCTGATTCAATAACCAGAAAACTTTTAGAATCGAAAAATAAGTTCGGCTTAAAAAAAGAAGATTTTTTGTCAATTATTGAAGGTATGCGAATGGATATAATTGAAGAGATCAGATATCCTTCAAAGAAAAAAATTGATTTGTACTGCAGCAGAGTAGCAGGCGCAGTTGGATGCTTATCGATGAATATTTTTGGTATAAAAAGTAAATTAGGTAGAACGTATGCAAATTTATTAGGCAAAGCTTTTCAATTTACAAATATTTTAAGGGATTTAAAAGAAGATAGTTTAAGGAATAGATGCTATATCCCTTTAGATATAATAAAAAAATTTAAAAAAGAAAAAACATCTCCTCAACAGATAATACAAAGTTCAGATATTAAACTAATAAATAAAGAAATGATAAAAAGAACACAAAAATATTATGATGATGCAGAAAAAATTTCTAGAATGTTTAAAAAAAAAGATCTTGAAGCTGCAACCCTAATGAAAGAATTTTATTATAATATATTCAAAAAAATTTCAGTTAATAATATGAATTTATATAAAAAAATAAAGCTTTCTAAAATTGAAAAATTCATTATTATCATCAGGTATTTTATTAGGAGTAAAGATTAAAAAAAAATTGTACATAATAGGTGCTGGCTTGGCGGGTCTGAGCACAGCTTGTCATTCAGTTAAAAAAAACTTCGATGTAGAAATTTTTGAAGCAACTAAAAATGCTGGTGGGAGATGTAGATCTTTTTATGACAAAAAATTAGGACTAGAGATAGATAACGGAAATCATTTGATTTTCTCCGCGAACAGTAATTTTTTGAATTATTGTAAATTGATAGGTTCAAAAAAAACACTAAAAATATATGAGCCTAAATTTCATTTCTTTGATCTGATCAATCAAAATAATTGGTCAATCAAAATAAATGATGGACCTTTGCCTTTTTGGATTTTTAACAAAAACAAAAGAATTCCAGATACATCATTAATTGATTATCTAAGTTTTTTAAAAATTTTAGTTTGCAAGGAAACTGACACAATAAGTGATCTATTCTACAATAACAAAATCTTACTCACTTCTTTTTGGGAACCATTAACCCTAGGTGTTCTCAACTCAAATTGTGACCAAGCTTCGGCTTACTTAATACTTAATGTTTTAAAAAAAACATTTTTTAAAGGTGGTAAATTCTGTAAAATAATTCAGCCTGAGCAAAACTGGAATAAAACTTTAATTAATCCTTCCCTAGAATATTTAAAAAAAAATAATATTAATATAAATTTTAATAGCTCATTAAAAAAAATTATTATTAAAAATAATTTTGTAAGTGAGCTTATATTTAATAAAGACGCCAAAAAGGTTAAAAATGAAGATATGGTCATCTTGTCAACGCCAATGAGCATGCTAAAAAAAATTTTTCCAAATATTATTCTACCTTCAGAAAATAATACAATACTTAATATACATTTTAAGATTAGAGTTAAATCAAAATACAATCCGCTGTTTGGAATGTTAAACTCAATATCACATTGGGTTTTTATAAAAAGAGACCATATTTCCGTTACAGTTAGTGCAGCAAATAGAATGAATGATTCTGATTCAAATGAGATTGCAAAAAAAATATGGCTAGAAGTATCACAGGTATTTAAATTGGAAAAGAAATTACCTGAATATCAGGTTATTAAAGAAAAAAAAGCAACTTACAATCAATCGCCAAAAAATGTTAAATTAATACAGGAAATAAAAAATTTACCAAAAAATCTGAGACTTGCTGGAGACTGGACACAAAAAAATTTTCCTTGTACAATTGAAAGTGCTATCCTTTCTGGTAAAAATTCGTTGATAATTAACTAGTATTATATTAAAAAATTAAAAATGATTTTCGAAGACAAAAACTTACTATCTGATATTGTTTCTGAATCTAAAAAAAATATTTCGAAAAAAATAAAAAATGATGGTCATTCTGTTTATGAGTTGGAAGCAGATGTAACTATACCTGCTGAATATATTTTGATGATGCATTTTTTAGGTGATATAGATTTAAAGATTGAAGAAAAAATTAGAAATTATATTTTAAAAATACAAAATGAGGAGGGTGGGTGGCCCCTTTTCTTTAATGGAGAGTCTAATTTAAGTGCTACTGTAAAAGCTTATTTTGCGTTAAAACTTTCAGGTGTAGATGAAAATAACAAAAATATGCTTAAGGCAAAAGAAATAATAATTAAAAAAGGTGGTGCAGAGAAATCCAATGTTTTTACAAGAATTTTATTAGCTATGTTTGGTGAAATTTCTTGGAAAACAATCCCTACAATGCCTATTGAGATTATGATCCTACCTAGATGGTTTCCATTTAATTTGCAAAAAATTTCTTATTGGTCTAGGACTGTCTTGGTGCCACTTTTAATAATTCTTCACAAAAAACCAATAGCCAACAATCCAACGGGTAAAAATATTTCAGAGCTTTTTATAGAAAGAAACTCAGAAAAAATGTTTATTGAAAATAAAAGTTTCTTATCAAGAGTATTTAATCTCATTGACAAGATTTTAAAAAAAGTTGAAGTTTACTTTCCCAAAAAAAATAAGGAATATTGTCTTAATTTAGCATATGGTTGGGTTTGTAAGAGATTAAATTCAAAGGACGGCTTAGGAGCAATTTTTCCTGCAATGGTTAATGCTCTTATAGCTCTGACTTTAAATGATTTAAAAGATTTCAAAAAAGAGATAGTTATTGCAAGGCAAGCAATTGATAATCTTTTAGTAGTAAAGAAAGAATATGCTTATTGTCAACCATGCGTTTCACCGGTTTGGGATACTGGATGGGTGGCGTATGGAATGATCGAAAATAATGCAGATATAACAAATTCTGTTGAGTGGTTGCTAAGCAAGGAGATAAATTCAAAAGGAGATTGGAGTAAAACAAAACCTTTATTAAAACCAGGAGGTTGGGCATTTCAATATAACAATAGTTTTTACCCAGATGTCGATGATTCTGCCTTAGTTGGAATGGTTTTGGATAGATTCAATAAAAAAAAACCATCTAAAAAAGTTTCAGATGCTATAGAAAGAACTAGACTTTGGATAAAAGGTATGCAATCAAAAAATGGAGGTTGGGGTTCATTTGATTGTGATAATACATTTAGTTATTTAAATAAAATACCATTTGCAGATCATGGTGCTTTGCTGGATCCTCCTACCGTTGATGTAACTGCAAGATGCTTGAGTTTTCTTGCGCAATTAGATAATAAAAAGGACAGTTTATCGATTAAGAAGGCAGCAAAATATATTTTATCTGAACAAGAAAAAGATGGAAGTTGGTTCGGAAGATGGGGAACAAATTATATTTATGGAACTTGGTCAGCGCTGTCTGCTTTAAGTCTAGTTGATTTTGAAGATAAGGAAAAAGTTTTTAATTTGGCTACTCACTTTTTAAAAACTAAACAACGAAAAGATGGAGGATGGGGGGAAGATGGAGCAACTTATGACAGAAATCATAGAGATTTAGCAAAAGCGAGTACTCCCTCTCAAACTGCATGGGCCATATTAGGATTAATTGCTGCAGGACAGATTCAGTCTGAAAATGTTAAAAAAGGAATTTCCTATTTAACAAATCTATTTTCTGAAAAAAAAAATTGGGAAGAAAAATACTACACAGCAGTTGGATTTCCAAAAGTCTTTTATTTAAAATATCATGGATACTCTGAGTATTTTCCTTTTTTAGCTGTGTCCCGCTACAAAAATTTGAGAAATTTAAACTATCAAAAAAATTCCTACGGTGTTTAAAAATAAAACTGATTTCGGTTTCATCGTAGGAGTCAAAGAAGAATATAATGCATTAAAAAATACAAAATATGAAGTAAAAATAGCCTATGGAGCAAAAAATGCATCAAAAGCTGCTAAAATTTTATGTAAAAAAGTTGAGTGCATAGTAAGCTTTGGTTTCGCTGGATCTATTGATTCAAAGTTGACAAATGGAGAAATCATTATCCCAAAATTTCTAATTGGTAAGAACAAAAAGAAAAAATTCTTATCTTCTAAACATAGATCAACCATATTGCGCAAACTCTCAAAGCAAGAAGTTAATGAAAAAGGAATTATTTCAGTTGACAAAATAATAAATGAAAATGAGAGTAAAAAAAGGATTTACGAAAATTTCAAAGTCTCTTCAATCGATATGGAATCTGATTCCATCTATAAAATCTGTTATGAGAAAAGAATACCATTAATTATTGTAAGAGTAATTTTTGATGATTTAAATTTTAACATACCAAGTTTTGTAATTAAAAGTACAAATAGCAACGGTGATATTTCTATCACTAGTTTACTAAAGTTTGTATTAACTAGCCCCAAAAATTTTTTCATTTTAGTTAGGGTTTATCTTTACTACTTAAGAGCTATAAGAAAATTAAAAGAAATCTCAAAACAATGCTTTTAAACTTACATTAAATCAAGTTCGTACATTTTTGCTTCCAATATTTTTTCGTAAACATCTTCAGCTGGTCTGGCTGTTTGCTGACTTATTTCTTCTGGCATTGGGCCAACAGTTTTAATTCCAATGACTTTTTTACCTAACGCCTTCATCGGAGATTTTACAATCTCGCTTATTGCTGTAGCTTCATGACCACAGTGGGTCATGCAATCTTTACATTTTGTATAATTTCCATTTCCATACATTTTCCAATCAGTTTTTTGCATCAACTCATCAAATGTTTTATAATATCCCTCTGCTAAATGAAAACAAGGTTTTTGCCAACCAAATATATTAAATGTTGGAGTCGCCCAAGGGGAGCAAGTATACACCTGATTACCAGCTAGAAAGTCTAGATACAAATCAGTTTGGTTAAATTTCCATTTTTTAAAATTTTTAGATTTAAAGATAGCCCTGAAAATTCTTTTTACAGCTTCTCTGTTTAAAAAATTTTCTTGGTCTTTAGCTCTCTCATAAGCAAACCCTGGAGTCAGATTTATTCCATCAATATTTAAATCAAATGTTAAATAGTTTAAAAAATCAATAATCTTTTTTGTTCTTTGATGATTATACACTGTACAACTTACGGTAACTCTAAAGCCTCTGGTTTTAGCCAAGTTTATTGAGTGAACTGCCTCATTAAAAACTCCTTCTTGCCCAGAAATTTTGTCATGATCTTCTTTATCTCCATTTAATTCAATTGACCAAGTCAGGTATCTGCTAGGACTATAATCATAAATTTTTTTTTGAACTAATAACCCGTTAGTACATATGTACGTATATTTTCTATTGTCTACCAATTTTTCAACAATTTCAGGCATATCATCACTTAAAAGAGGTTCTCCACCAGTAATTGCAACCATTGGGGCTCCACATTCTTTACTAGCATATAAACATCTTTCTGGACTGAGGTATTCTTCCATAACAGCATCAGGATAATCGATTTTACCAGACAAATTTGATTCAAGATTATTTTTAAAATGTGGTTCAAGCATTAAAACAATCGGAAATCTTTTCATATTGTTTAATTTACAATTGGTAATGTATTTTGCTATTTTTAATTGTTCAAAAAAAGATACAGACATTTTTAAATTATATTTTGTAAAAAAAAGCCCAAAGCATAATACTTTGGGCTTAAAAAAAATTCTAGATACTTATTTTTTTTGAGTTGTAAAGTCTGGATGAGAGATTGAACCCAACTCACTCATGTCAAGACCATACTCTTCATCTTCTTTGGTTGCTCTAATTCCAATCACCATTTTAATAATATACCATACTATGAAACTAGCAATTAGTGTGAAGACACCATAAGATATAACTCCTAGAAACTGAACTCCAAATGATGTGTCAGGGTTTGACCATGGAACAACTAAAGTTCCAAATATACCTGCAAATAAATGAGCAGGTATTGCCATTACAACATCATCAATTTTTAACATATCTAAAAGCTTCATGCCATACATACAGATTATTCCTGCAACAGCACCAATTATAACTGCTTGGCCCATTGATGGCATTAATGGCTCAGCTGTTATACCAACTAAACCGGCAATCGCACCATTAAGCGTTGCTGCTATGTTAGTATGACTATTAGTTAATTTACTTACAATCATGCAAGCAACAACACCTCCAGCAGCTGCTAGATTAGTGTTAACAAATATGTTTGCAATTGCTGTAGCATCCGCTCCGGAACCTAACGCAAGTTGTGACCCTCCATTAAAACCAAACCATCCTAACCAAAGAATGAAAACTCCAAGAGTTGTAAGAGGAACTGAACAGCCTGCAAGAGTATTTGCAGTTCCATCACTGTTAAATTTACCGTCTCTTGCACCAAGTAAGATAGCACCTGTAAGCGCTGCCCAACCACCAACAGAATGGACTAGAGTTGATCCAGCAAAGTCTGAAAAACCCGCTTCTGATAACCATCCACCACCCCATTGCCATGAGCCTGCAATTGGATAAATAACTGCTGTTAAAATAGCTATAAATAAGAAAAATGGCCAAATTAGAATTCTTTCTGCTAAAGCACCAGACACAATCGAAGCCGTGGTTGCCACGAAAACCATTTGGAAATACCAATCAGATGCTGCGGCATAACCTGTATCTAGATCAACTTCGTCATTTCTATCAAAGATTGAAAAAGATCCTAGATATCCACCATCAACGCCATCATACATTAGGTTATATCCTACCAGATAATACATAATGCCTGCGATAGAAAACAATCCGATGTTTTTTAAACATATAACTGCGGTATTTTTGCTTCGGACTTGTCCAGCCTCAAGCATACAAAATCCAGCAGCCATAAACATTACTAAAAATCCGCATACACAAAATAAAAATGTATTTAGAATGTATGCAACTTCTCCAGAAACAGCTGGTGCTGCCTCAACGGCTGCTTCTTGCGCAAATAACCCAGTTGATGAAGCCATTGTAACAACAAATAAAGCTAAATAACTGAGAGTATTGAGCGAGAAAACATTTTTTAAAAGTTTTAAAGTCATAATAACTCCCTTTATTAATTTTAAGTTAAGACTATTATATGCAGGAAACATGCCAATATAAAATTTTTGTTTATGCCATTGATTTATAAAGAAATCTTTTCTATCATATAATGGAATTGTGCCTATATTTTATGCAAAAATTAATTATAAATATTATATTGCCTATTTAATAATCAAAGAAGATGCAGCAAAGATATCTCGGAGATGTACACGACTTTATAAAACTTCTTTATTTAAAAATTTTAAGTAAAAAGTTAGAAATGATAATTGGACTAAACTGGTATTTGGTCAAAACTGAAGTATTGGGAAATGCTGAAGAAAAACTTAATGATGGAGAAAAAAGAAATTTTTTAAAATCAAATTATTTTCAATCACTGGATTTACAAATATTTAGAGAACTAAATATTTTTAGAAACAGACAAAAAAGAGAAATAAATCAATTTACTAAAACAACTCATTTAAAAAAACACATAAATTTTTTCAATAAACATATATCTTTGACAGATAGGGAAAAATGGCTAAATAATTCAGTTTTACATTTTAAAAACAATGATATAATTTTTTTAGATGCAGACAACGGCCTGTCTCCAAAAAGCATCAAGTGGGGATCTAAAAAATCCCTAAAATATATTAATCCAGACGAACTAGTATATTTATATAATCACAACAAAACCATAATTTTTACTCAATTTCAATCATACAATCTAACCCATAAAGTATATTTAAAAAATAAAACAGATTTAATAAAAAATACCATTGCGTTAGATGTAAATTGTCCGATAATTAGAAACAGAACTTCTCCAAACACTTTTTTTATTACGATTGCACAAGAAAAATATAAACACTCTCTGAAAAAAATTAATTACGAGTTTGTTAAACAGCATAATTTTTGCGAAATTGTTAACTATTAGTTTTTTTAAACAATGTATACCAAGAAATAATTGCGGGTATTCCAACTAACACCTCTCTAATTCTTCTACCAATTGCAGCTGAAAATGAAATTTCGGATGAAAGTCCAACAAAATTTCCTGCTATAACAAATGCAATTTCTTGAACACCTAAACCTGCAGGAATAAAAAAAATGATAGACCTTAAAATAGCTGTAAACGATTCAATTATTATTACATCTAGAAGACTTACATCAATGCCAATAACAAAAAAAAATATGTAGATTTCAAAAGCTCCGCCAATCCAACCTAACAATCTTATAATTAAAGCAAAACAAACAGTTTTTATTCTAAAACTTAGTGCGTAAAGCTCATAATCAAATCTTAACAAGCTTTTAACATGGTTGATATTAAGTTTAAAAAAAATTAAAGGCTTCTTTATTAAAGATTTTAGAAACCTTTTTCTTATTGAAAAGCAGAAAATTAAGGATGCAAGACTTAATATTAAAATAGAATAGAACAAATATTTATTTGCCCCCCCAAGAATAGAAAATTCCTCATAGAGATATATTAAAGATAAAAAGCTAAAAATGGCCATAATAAGAAGTGATATCGCTGCAAGCGCAACATCACCCATGACGGTTGAAGAGGCCTCAGAGCCACTCATTCCTTTTTTTGTACTAAGAAAAATTCTTACAAATTCTCCAGTCACATTTCCTGTTGGGAAAAACTTGCCAGAAGTTTGCGATATCCATGTAATTACAAAACACCAATAAATATTTAGTTGCTTTGTTTTCATTAGGAATTGCCAAGATACTGAATCGAAATATATGGTAGGTATGTGAGCTAAAACCAAGAAAAATCCAAGTTCCTTATGATCTAAAATATATTTTAATGACTCTGGACCGGAAAAAAAATTATAAAGCCAAGCAACAAAAAAAATTCCAATTAAAAAAAAAAAAATGTTTTTAAAACTAATTAACTTCATTTAATATTTTACAAATTTCGCGTGGATGAGAAGAATCTACTCTTGGATGCCATGAAAATAAACTAAATCTTCTATAAAAAAGCAAACCTTCATGAGGAGGTAAATTATAATCATAATTTGTTAAAGGACGATAACATTCTTGTTTTAGATTTATATAGTTAAGGTTATTTTTTTCAGAACAGTAAATGTTTAAAGCTTTTCTTTTGAATTCTACTTCCTTATTAGTTAACTGATAACATATTTCATTACCTGTTTTTTTAATAAATGTATTTGAATTAATTTTATTTTGATAATAGTTATATTCAGAATACTCAAAAATATTTAATCTTTTTTTAAATATTGAAGCTATGCAATTAGTTACATCATGATCTTGATGACCTCCTTCATAGGCGGGAGTAAAAATTGAATCAATTTTATATTTTGAAATTAATTTTGAAATTTTGTCAATTGTTGGCTTAATGAAATATTTTAGTTGTCTTGTTGGAATATTTTGTAAACAAAATTCGTTAACTTCAAACAAATTTAATGATTTCTTCATTTCGTTTATTCTTATATTTAAGAGATTTTCGTAATTCTTTCTATTCCATGGCCACATTTCATTTTTTTTTAATACACCATTGGTTAAAAAAAAGAAGAAAAAAGAACATCCTTGATTCTTTTTTCTTTGAACTATAGCAGAAGTACCCACAATCTCATCATCAGGATGGGGTATTAATAATAATATCTTTTTCATTTTTTAAAGTTACAATTTTTTTCCAATATGGCATTAAATCATCACAATAGATTTCTTTCCATGATTTGATTTTTTGATTTTTTATAAAACTCTTTATTCTTTTAATTTCAACTGGATCAGATAAAAGTTTGTTTATCACATCTGTCCAAAGTTTTGTTGACATGTTTTTTACAATTATTCCGTCATTTCCAGGACTATAAATTCTTTTTCCACCACCGTTTGGACTTACTACACATACTGCACCGCATGCTTTTGCTTCAATAACAACATTTGGCCCAATTTCAAATTGGGATGGAAAAACAAATAAATCACATATTCTGTAAAGATCTGCAATTTCATGTTTTTGTAAATAACCTAAAATATGAAGTTTATTTGGTGCGATTTCTTGACACTCTCTTGCATGAATTCTTTCACCAGCAAGTAATGTTGTTACTTTAAATCCTTGACTGATTAATTTAGCGTGAACCTTAGCTAAATGTATTGCACCTTTTAATTCATGAATTCTTCCACTGAAAAAAATAATCTTTTCGTCTTTTTCGATCTTATATTTTTTTAAAACATTTTTTTTTGCAATATTGTTAAAGTTAAACACTTTTTTATCAATCCCTCTGTGAAGTTTTGTTATATTCTGATTACCAGTTTTTCTTAGCAAACTATCAGGACTATAGATTTGGTCTGCCACCATTGCATGATCAACACACTTTATGTAACTATATATCTTTTTATACATCCTTCTTTCAAAAAAATTTGAAATTTTGTTTTTTTTACTTAAAAAGTTAAAAGTATTGTATTTTGAAAAAAAATTATTCACGATTTTATCAATATAATACTTCGTATATGGTGGCGTATCAGTATGAATAGAAGTTGTTAGAGGTATGGACCAAAATTTAGCCGCTAATCTTGCTGTTGAAGCCATAGAAAAAAATTGATCTGTAGTATGTATGAGATCAAATTTTTTGAGATGAAAAAATAAAAAAGGGTTTAATGGAGATAAATCAGTGTCGTCGGCATCAATCCCTATTTTTTTAAGAACTTTTGAAGAAATCAAAGGTTTATTAATAAAATAATCTACATGCTTATTTTTTTTAACAACTTTTTTTTCTTCGCCCAAGAAAAAAATTGTCAATTTAAGATCATGATTTAAATTTGTTAATGCTTCAGATAATCTCTCCCAATATTTCACGTGTCCACCTGAGTGCTTAGATAGTTTTAAATCAACTAAAACTGCTATTTTCATAAAATTCTTTCGATCATTTAAATATTAAATTACTCATTTAAATTTTCTTCCTCAAGCTCTCTCCATATTTTTTCTAGTTCAATAATTTCTTGCTGATCATCCTCAATTTTCTTTGAAATTATGAAAAATTTTTCATTATTATGTTTAAAGTCAATTTCTTGAACTATTTTTGTGTTACTATAAATTTGTTTTTCTAGTTTTTCCATTTTTCCTAATATTTGCTTTATCTTTTTGTCTAAAGAAATTGGTTTTTTCTTATAATTTTTAGATTCAATTTTTTCTTTAAAATGATTTTCCAATTTTAATTTATTTTTTTTTAATAAATTAGAACATTTTTCAAAACTTATTTCAATTTCTCCATTTCCTGAAAAAAAGAAAATTTTATCTGTCACCGCATCCAAAAAATCTCTATCATGAGATGCTATTAAAACGGTTCCTCTATATACTTTTATGTATTCCTTCAATAAATCTAACGTCTCCAAATCAAGATCATTTGTTGGCTCATCTAATAATAATAATTGTTTAGGTTTAGCTAATATTTTTGCTAATAATAATCTATTCTTTTGTCCACCTGACAATGTTGAAACTTTGTCATCCACTGCCGCGGGGTCAAACAAAAAATTTTTTAAATATCCGCAAATATGTCTTTTAACAGAATTTACTTCTAAATAATCCCCACCATTTGGAATCAGATTTTCTTTCAATGAGAGACTATCATTAATTTGTTCACTCTTTTGATCAAAATAAGAATACTGAATAGAATCTCTTAATTTCACACTCCCAGAATCGGTTTGAATTTTTTTTATTAAAAGTTTTAGCAGTGTAGATTTTCCCACTCCATTCTTGCCAAGGATACCTACTTTTTCTCCTCGAACTAATTTATAATTAAAATTCTTGATAATCTTTTTGTTTATTTTGCCTGAAAGAAAATTTTTATTTACATTGTAAAATTGAGCTATCACATTCGGACCAAATTCTGGGTCATTTATCTGAGTAAATTTTATTTTTGAAATTGACCTTAAAAATTCTGATTTTTCTTTTTTTAAATTACTCTCAAATAAACTTACATTTTCTTTTCTCTTTTCATTTCTTTTTCTTCTGGCTTTTATTCCTTTTGAAAGCCATTCCTTTTCATTTTTAAGAAAATTTTCCTTATTTTTTATATTTCTTCTTTCGTGTTCTATTAACTCTTGACTCCAGTTATCGAAATTATAAAAACCCTTAGATGAAACTTTTACATTTCCTCTATCCATCCAAAAGACTTTATTAGTAACGTTATCAAGGAATTTTCTATCATGACTTACAACCAAAAATGCTCCCTTAAAGTCTTTATTTAAAAAGTTTTCTAACCATTCAATGCTTTCTATATCAAGATGATTTGTAGGTTCGTCTAGGAGTAACATTTTTGGCTGTGAAATTATCAATTCAACTAAAGCAAGTTTTCTCATCATTCCTCCAGATAAATTTAGCAATTTTTCAAACTGATCAATTTTTAATTCAGAACAAACATTTTTTATTGTCTTTGTTATTTGCTCAACATTTTTAAATTTATTTTCCAAATATTGATTTACCAACTTGTTTTGTGAATAAAAGTTTTTTTGTTTCAAATAACCTATTGATATGCCAGGATTAAACCACATTTCACCAATAGTTGGCTCCCTCAATTTAGATATAATATCCATCAGGGTTGTTTTTCCAACACCATTTTTTCCAACAAGTGCAATCTTATCTGATTGATGAATTGTTATACTCAGATCTTTAATAGTTGGAACGTTGGTGTAACTAAATGTACAGTTGTTTAATGAAACAAAAACCTCTTTAACCATAATTCTTTGGCTGGGGTGGCAGGATTCGAACCTGCGATACCGATACCAAAAACCGGTGCCTTACCGCTTGGCCACACCCCAAAAATAAAACATATAAAAACATAAACAAATTTTTTTTAGTTAACAAGCTATATGTAATTTAAGATTTTTCCTTTTTTAATCCACCACTTATTTTTGAGTGATAAAAGTTTGTTTTCTGCATCATTTAGATCTTTTTTTGATTCAAACAATCCAAAGCATGTTCCTCCTGATCCTGACATTCTTTTTACATTTGTATTGGTCTTGCTAAGAGTATTAAGTATTAATCTAATTTCTGGATATGAATTAGAAACTATTGATTCTAAGTCATTTTTTGCATTGCATAAAAATTTGAGAAATTTTTCATTAGAAACTTTTTTATCAACGAAGTTGGTTGGATTATGGTTAAAGTTTTTAACTTGTTTGAAAATTTCTTTAGTAGGAATTTCAATCATTGGATTAACAAGTAATATATAGGTCTCATTCAAGTTTTCTATAGGTTCTAATATGTTTCCACTTCCTCTTACGATGGAGGTTTTTCCATAGAAACAAAAAGGAATATCTGAGCCTACCGAAAATAAAAATTTATCTAAAGTGCTTTTTTGAATACTTAAATTATAAATTTCTATGATTGCTCTAATAACGGCTGCCACATTTGACGATCCACCTCCTAAGCCTGAACTAATAGGTAGGTTCTTTTGTAAACAAATTTTTACTAAAAATTCCTCTTTTACAATTTTTTCAAATCTTTTTAAAGCTATTGTTATTAAATTATTTTGATAATTATACAGAAGTTTTGAAAATGGACCTACAATTTCAATTGAAAATTTATTAGATTTTTCAATGCTAATATAGTCGCCAATATCGCAAAAACACATTAAACTATTAAGATTATGAAAACCGTTTTGATTCTTTGATAAAACTTCAAGATATAAATTAACTTTTGCAGGAGAAAAAATTTTTTTTTTTGTCATGCATTTAATAAACTAAAAATTTCCTTTACGGACATTAGTGATGATTTGTTTTTTGACACCAACTTTTCAACACAGACATTATCACTTCTAACAATCAACCCATTTTCATCGAAACCAGGTATACTTGTAGGAATAAACAAATCAACTTCTTTTTTTAATCTGAAATCTGGTGATCCAATGAAAATATTTTTTTTAAAAAAGTTCATTTTCGGATTTACATTAAAACAAGAAATAAAAATTTGAAGATCTTTTTGTGTATTTAAAGAATTACTATTATATTCAAAAGGATTAAAGATAGGACCTTTTTCAGAAAAATTTACTCTTAAGGGAAAACCAGTTTTCCATAGAGAAGTCTGAATCGCGCCAGCTAAATTTTCGTCAGGATTCACATGGAATAATGTGAATTTCTTTTTTTCATTATTTAACAAATTAACTAAGTCAATAATCCTTTGAATTAAATAGATTGATTTATTTTCAGAATTAAAAATTATAGTCCCGCATTTACAATCAATTATACTTCTAAATAATTCATCGTATTTTTTTAGCCCTGTTTTAGTATTTACTAAACCAAACTTTAGAATATTCTCATAGAGAAAATCACAAAAATCGATAGAACTTTCATTCTTAGGGTTAACATACTCGTAACGTGAACAATTAATTTTTTTGTCAGTAACAAAATAAATTTTTTTTTTTTTTCTAATTCTTTTTTCAGAAAAGAGAAAATCTAAAAATTTATTGTTTTCATTTTCATCAATCACAATTACTAAATCAGACCTTTTTTTTACCTCTCCTTTGGAGGAAAAATTTGTTCTTGATGTCTGTAAGCAGTTATTAAATTTGTATAAGAATTCATTTTTGTAATGGTCTATTGATAATAAATGCTTCTCTGCAAAAATAAAAATTTGATTCATTGCTGATAAATCACATCCTAAGCCATCGATGTGCACTCCATTTGACTTTTGTATAAGTTTTTTTAATGAAGACAAAGCATGTTCCATAGAAACTAATTTACCTTTTTCATAAGAAAAGTTACTTTTCATATTATTTTTGTGCTTTAATATATGCAAATCTTGGATCGGCGGGAGTTCCTTCTAAATATTCACTGTCTTCTTTTGGGTTCCAATAAATTACATCGTCTATTTTTTTTGCTAATGCAAAGTCAAGATCAGTTATTCCTTTTTTGGAATGATTCATCAATTTTACTTCAACAAATGCATAAGATACCACTAAATCAGGATGATGCCAAGCAACCTCAGCAAGGTGACCAATTGTATTTATTACAATTAAAGTAGATTTCCAATTATGAGTTTTAAATGTTTTTCTTATCCACTTACCATCATATTCCCAACCTTCAATTGAATCTTTAAGTTTTTTTTTAATCTCTTCTTCAGTATAAACCTTAACTTTTTCACTATTCATTTAACTTCCCTTTTTAAAAATTTAATTTTTTTATTAATGTATATTACAATAAGTAAAAATTTATTTTTAATAAATAAAAATTTGTTTAAGTATAATGGAAAAATTAATTATTGAAACTCCGAGCAGAATTCATTTAGGTTTCTTAGAATTGGATAATAATTCTGATAGACTATTTGGTAGTCTTGGTTTAACAATTACTAATTTTGAAACTAAGCTTTTGTTAAAAAAGTCAAAAAAAATAAATGTGATTTGTGACGACATCAATCAAAAGGAAAGAATAAAGAGAATAATCACTTTATTAAATAAAAAAATTGATTTTCCTTCATTTGAGATAAAAGTTATAAAAAGTATACCATCTCATTCAGGTTTGGGTTCAGGGACTCAGTTAGCACTAAGTATTGCTACTTTGATATCTACTTTTGCAGATATTAAAATCTCTGTTGATGAACTGGCTATCATACTTGATAGGGGAAAAAGATCAGGAATTGGAATCGAAAGTTTTAAGAATGGAGGTTTTATAGTTGATGGTGGAAAAATTAAAGATTCAACAAAAATTCCACCTATTTTATTTAACTCCAATTGGCCAGAGAATTGGAAACTTATTCTTATACTAGATAATAGTCTTAGAGGTATTCACGGGTTGAAAGAGAAACAGGAGTTTAAAAACATAAAAAAAATTAGTAGCGAGCTATCAAAAGAGAATTGTAGATCTTTGTGCCTTAAAATTCTTCCCTCTATTATTGAAAAAAGATTTAAGGAATTTTGTTCAGGGATGCAGCAAATTCAAAATAATACAGCTAGAATATTTTCTAAGGCTCAAGGAGGACTATTTACTAGCAAAAAAATTTCAATGATTTTTGATTTTATTAAACATAAGAAAAAGATTTGTTATGGACAAAGCTCATGGGGACCTACAGGTTACATAATTCTAGAAAATGAAAATAAAAGAGAAGAAATATTTAATGAAATTTCAATATTTATCAAAAAAAAATTTATTAAAGATCTAGAAATGGTAAGAATAGAAGGGAAAAATAACGGTTTTATATTAAAATAGGAAAAAAAATGACAAAGAAAAACATTCTACACATGTTAAGCCCTCAACAAAATATTAGCCCTTTTGACGTTAATATGGCTTGCGACGCGGGCTATGATTTAATTATACCCTACACTAACGTTAACCTGTCTGATATAAAAAGTTTAGTTCAGGATGCGATATTTTCTAGATCAGTCTCAAACGCTCAAAAAACCGGAATTTTCATATGTGGGAAAGATGCTTCATTAGCTTTGGATATGATGAATACCGCACGAGAATCGATGGTTCCTCCTTTTGAAGTATCAGTTTTTCCTGATCCAGCAGGCTCATTTACAACTGCAGCTGCAATGGTTGCATGTACTGAAAAAACATTGAAAGAAAAGTTTAATACAGATTTTAAAAATAAAAAAGTTATTATTTATGGTGGAAAGGGAATAGTTGGTGGAATATCATCAATAATGTGTGCTGAAGCTGGTGCTAAATGCACAATTGTTGGATATGACGGCATTGAAAATGTTTCTAAAAAAGCTAAAGAATATAAAGATAGATTTAATGTTGAAATAACACCAGGTGATGGTTCTAATGATGAATTAAATTCATCATATTTACCAGATGCAGATATTATTTTTTGTGCTGCTAGAGCAGGTACTCAAGTTATCAGTTTGAACCAAATAAAAACTGCAACTTCTGTGAAGGTCATAGCTGATGTTAACGCCGTTCCCCCTGCAGGAATAGAAGGTGTGAAACTGAAAGATGATAATTCAAATCATGAGTGTGGAGCTTTTTCAATAGGCCCACTAACTTCAGGTGATGTGAAAGTGAAAACACAATATGAAATGTTTAAAAGAATGTGTAATACTGACAAACCTCTTTATTTAAACTTTCAAGAAGCGCTAAATATCTCAAGAAATATAGTAGGATTGTAGTATTAGTAAATTTTTAAAAGAAGACTTAATTCTAATTTCTCAATATTGCGAAGATTTAGTTAGAGCTCTTAAACATTGTTTTAAGGTTTATGCAATTTGTAAATTTGGGAGTAAAATGTTAGAATCTGATTGCGAGCAAGTCTATTATTTAAATAATTACTCAGAAAAAAAAATAAGAATGATGTTGGATCAGATTGATCCATTTGAAACAAAAAAAATACTGATTGGATCTGGTTTTGCTGAAAATATTAAAACTAATTATTTAGGAAAAAGAGAAAATATTGGGAATAGTTTTAAAACATTAAAAAATCTAAATTCTCCAGATATTTTTTTTGATAAGCTTAGCAGATCTAAAATAACTTTTCCAAAATGGAAATTTGATGTACCAAAAAATAAAAAAAACTGGTTGATAAAAGGATCAAAATCTGTTGGTGGACTACTT
>CABZAL010000021.1 GCA_902523675.1 uncultured Alphaproteobacteria bacterium
ATGCTGCTATTCCTGTTGACATTGCAAAAAAAATGGAACTTGGAAAAGATACAAAAGTTATTGCAATCTTTCCTGCTGCCACTGTTATTGTTGCAAAAGAAAATACATAGTTTATTGGATATAAATTTATGAAAATTTTTTATGGATTATTTTATTCAAATTTTTTCAAAAGCAACAAATCTAATTTTAGAAGCTGATAGTGATTTATTTGAAATTATATTTTTGTCTCTTAAGGTTTCTTTAACTGCGCTTTTTTTTTCATGTTTAATCGGATTGCCAATTGCAGCATTGTGTGTGATAAAATGTTTTTTTGGAAGGAATATCTTAATAATTTTACTTAATTCTTTAATGGGATTACCTCCAGTTTTAGTTGGTTTAGTATTGTATCTTATTTTTTCCAAATCAGGACCTTTAGGTTTTTTTGAAATTTTGTACACACCAACTATAATGATGATTGCCCAATTTATTTTGATTGTCCCAATTATAGTTTCTATGAGCATTCAGGTTTTAGAACAAATTCTAAGTGAATATGAGGAAATGCTGACTTCAATAGGGGCAAATAAAAAAGATATTGCATTAACAATATTATGGGATGCAAGATTTCCATTAGCTACTTGCGTTTTAGCTGGTCTTGGAAGGGCTCTGTCTGAAGTTGGAGCAATTATAATTGTTGGCGGAAATATTGCTCATCATACACGAGTCATGACTACATCGATTGCTCTTGAAACATCTAAAGGTAATTTAGAATTAGCAGTAAGCTTAGGTCTAATTTTAATTTTTCTTTCACTTTCTCTTAATGTTGCAGTCTCAGCTTTGAAAAAGCTTTCAAAGGAGTTTTCTTATGACTAGCTATATTTACTGTGAAAAAAAAATTAATTCAAAAATAAAATTTCTTGTTAGAACAAAGAATCTCACTCATAAAATAAAAACAAAAGAAATTCTTTCTAATTTAAATTTCCAAATTCTTCAAACAGGAATATCCTGTATAATGGGACCTAATGGAGCAGGAAAATCTATTCTCTTGAAAATTATTTCAGGTCTCATTGTTCCAACTGCAGGAACACTATCAATTAAAAAAGACTGCAAGACAATTTATGTATCTCAGAAGACAATTTTTCTTAGAAGGAGTGTTTATCAAAATTTAGTTTATCCACTAAAAATTAATAATATTTTTTCAAAAACAGTTCACGAAAAGATTATTAATTTTTTAGAGATTTCTGATTTATTGAAGTTTAAAAATCACTCTGCTAGAAATCTTTCAATTGGGCAACAACAGTTACTTGCAGTTATAAGAGGTTTAATTATTGAACCAAATGTTTTACTTTTAGATGAACCATGTAGTAATCTTGACCCAAAATCTGCGAATGTTATTGAACAAATTATTAAGAATTCTAGCAAATCTGGAATCAAAATAATTTTTGTTACTCACGATATATTACAAGTAAAAAGACTGGCGGATGATATAATTTTTTTGCATAATGGAGAAATTATTGAACATTCAAAAAAAAGTTTTTTCTTTAATGAGTCGAAGTGTAATCAAGTTAAAAATTATTTAAATGGAAAACTTTTAAAGTAAATCGCAATCAAATCAGTAGTCTTAATAATGAGAAAGTTTTCTTTAAAAGTTATTATTTTTTTATTTTCTACTTTTAATTCTGTGGTTAAGAGTGAGGATAATTTTATAGTCATTCAATCAACAACTTCAATAAGAGATTCTGGTTTTTATGAGCATATTCAAAAAAAATTTGTCGAAGATCATGATTTTGAAATAAAAGTTGTTGCAGTTGGAACAGGGCAGGCAATTAAAAATGCTGAAAAATGCGACGCTGACATATTATTTGTTCATCACAAACCATCAGAACTAAAATTTGTAAGAAATGGTTTTGGAGTCTACAGAAAAGAAGTAATGTATAATGAATTTGTATTAATTGGTCCAAAAGACGATCCAGCCAATATTAGAAATTTTAAAACGATAAAATTGGCTCTAGAAAAAATTAGAAATAAAAAAAAAAATTTTGTTACTAGAGGTGATCAAAGTGGGACTCATAAGAAAGAATTGGAATTATGGCAACAAATAAACCAAGAAATCCCTAATAATTTTGAAAATTGGTATATTGAGACTGGAGCTGGTATGGGGTCTTCATTAAATATTGCAGTAAACAAGAATGCTTATATTTTATCTGATGAGTCTACTTGGTTAACTTTTGGTAATAAAAAAAATCATAAAATCTTACTAAAAAATGATCCCCCTTTAATAAATACCTATGGAATAATACCTATAAATCCAGAAAATTGTCCAAAAGCAAAAAATGATAAAGCAGAAATATTTATTAAATGGTTAACTTCTCAAGAAGGTCAAATGCAAATTAGTTCACTTCAAAAAAATGGAACACAACTATTTTTTTCATTGTATGCATTTTAGTTTTTTTATAATTCGACTTCAATATCTCCGTCAATTATTTCTTTAATACTTAATTCACTAATTTCAAGTGTGACTGATACTTTAATTTTTTTTGAATTATTAATAACACCATCATCGATGGATTTTCTAATACTGTTTTCAATAATTCGTTGAGAGTTAATTCCTACATTTTTTAAAAGTTTTCTTGTTGAAATATTTAGTTTTTCTTCATCCATAATAAATCCTTTCAATTCATAAAATCTGACTTTAGAGTAGTTTAATCATAAAAACCAGTCTTCATCCTAAAAACAAACCAAGTGACTAATATTAATTGGTGTTTTAATTCCAAATTTTTGTCTGATTTTATGTTGGTGTTCATGATGTGAGTGTACGAAAACTGAAATAAGTTCATCATTTTTTGTTTTCAAAGTATAAATAAAATCTGTACCTCTAAATTTTCTGTCAATGATGTCAAGCTTTAGGCTGCTATCATCGTCATGCTCTAAGTCATCAGGTTGAATTAATAATTTTACGGTTGAACCAATTTTAATTTTTTTTATAAGTTTTCCACTTATTTCTCCTAAACTGTCATTATACAGTTTATTTTTACCTATTACTTTCACGTTTATTAAAACACCTCTTTTTAAAAAATTAACAACTTCAAGTGAATTTGGATAGTGATAAATATTGTAAGGTGTATCAAATTGTTTCAATGTACTTCCAATTATTAAGCCACATTTGTCAGCTAGGTAAAAAGCTTCGTGAGAATCATGCGTTACAATAATTGTTGTAATTTGCCTATCTTTTAAAAACTTTTTAATTTTAATTTGTAATTCATCTCTCAAAATCTGATCAATATTAGCAAAAGGCTCATCAAGTAATAAAAGTTTAGGGATAGTAACTAATGATCTGACGATTGAAACTCTTTGAGATTCCCCAGCACTAATTTCGTGAGGATATTTATTGAGAAGATTATTCAACTGAAAAATTTCTATAAGTTCATTCAAGGTTTTATTTTCTTTATTTTTTTGGTTGCTTTCTAAACCAAGGCTAATGTTTTCAATTACATTTTTATGAGGAAAAAGACTATTTTCTTGAAAAGAAAGAGCTATATTTCTTTTTTCGGGTTCTAAGGTAAAATTTTTTGATGAAATTAATTTATTATTAAGAAGAATTTCACCTTTAATTATTTTTTTAAGACCAGCAATAGATCTTAAAATTGTTGTTTTACCAATTCCAGATGGTCCTAGTAAGCAAATTATTTCCCCTTTTTTTCTAATATTTAAGTTAACACCAAAAATATTTTTTTTCTCGTTTGCTTGAAATGTAACATTTTTTATATCGAAATAATTAAACATTTTTTACTTTTGGTAAAATAAAATTTATAGAAATAATAATAAATAATGTAGACCATGCAATAAGAAATAATGAAGGGAATGCAGCTGCTTCTACCAAATCTTGTTCGGCATATGAAAAAGCTCGGGTGGAAAATGTTTCAAAATTGTAGGGTCTCAAAATTAGTACAATTGGTAATTCCTTGATAACTTCAATTGATATTAAAACAAAAATTAGTACGAAGCTATTTTTTAAAAAAGGAAAATGAATATTTGAAAATACTTTATATTTTGAAAAGCCAAGTAAATATGCGCTTTCATCTATTGATTTGTTTATTTTTAAATAATTTGAATTTATCGAATTGTAGGATAAAGCGTAAAAACGAATAACATATGCTAGGACAATACCAAAAGAGGTGCCAATCATAAAATATTTAAAATTTATAAGTGATACTGAAGTCAACCAGGAAGAAAAAGTTAACAATGTTAATCCTAATATTACTCCAGGGATGGCATATCCAGAAATAGAAAAATTATTAAGTGTATTTAATATTCTATTTCCTGAAAATCTATTGCTTACATTAGCTATAAAAGCAACTAAGGTTAAAATAATTGAGGAAACAAAAACTAAATAAAGCGTATTAAAATTTAATGTAATAATATCAAAATTTTCTAAATAGTTTAAATTTTTTAAAGCCCAATAACTCATTTGACCAAATGGAAATATAAAGCTAATTAAAAACAAAAAACTACAAAAACTAAATACCAAAAAATTATTGAGTCCTTTTAATTTAGTTTTATATTTTTTTCTTGGATTAAAATTTTTAGAATTATGATACTGAGCATGTCCTCTTGATAGGTGTTCGAGAATAAATAATACAAAAATAAATAGGACTAGAATGAAGGAAAGTCTGTTAGCTGTTGCTAAATCATCAAATGTAACCCAAGATTCATATATTCCAGTGGTTAACGTTGATACACTAAAAAATGACACAGTGCCAAAGTCTGAAAGAACTTCCATTGTAACTAAAGTTAAACCTACAAAAATTGAAGGTCGAGCAATTGGAAAAATTATATTTAAAAAAGTTTTCTTCAATGAAAATCCTAGATTTTTTCCAACATCAAATAAATTATTAGATTTATATAGAAACGCTACACTTGATAAAACAAAAATATATCCAAATAATGTGAATGATAAAGAAATAATTGAACCAATTATACCATCAAATTTAGGAATTTTTTGGTTATAGTTACCTTCTCCAAAAAGATGAGTCATAATAGAGTAAGCCAACCCATAATTTTCAAAACACTTGTTTGATTTGATCAAACGTTATTGTGAGTCCCATCCCAAACATAACGAGCCCAAGAAAAATAGGGATATATGATTTCAAGCTACTTAATAAGTTTGGTTCAAATAATGAAATAAAATATGCAGCAAAGAAACCAAATATAAAAGTAAATGATAAGGTGCCAATAAGAATAAAAATAGAATTACTAATATACTCAATTAAAAAAGTATTTCTCATCAGTAAAAAATATTCAGAAGTATCTTCAAGGAAACTACCAACCACAATTACTACAGGGATTGCTACTAATGCAGAAACTAAAATTCCGGAAATAAAAAAAGGGTTAATTTTTCTAAATATTTCTTTTAAGAAATTTAACTGTATTTTATTTCCATCCATTCTTTAACATTATTTCAAGTGCTTTAGATTGAAATTTACCAAATGAGCTGATGTCAGTAGTTACGTCCTCAACTATGTTGCCAGTCATTTTTTGTACAATTGGATTAGGTTCTACATTTTCAAGTATGGAATATTCGTAGGTATTATTAACAATATGTATTTGCGCAAAATCAGTTGTTAAAAACTCTAATAATTTCACAGCATTTTCTTTATTTTTGGAATATTTCAAAACCGCACCACCACTTATGTTAATGTGTGTTCCTCGATTTGTTTGATTTGGAAAAATAGGTTTAATTCTTTGTGCTGCTTTTTTTTGGTCTTCGCCTTTTTTTCCTGATAGCATGAGGGCGTAATAGTAAGTGTTAGCAATTGCAATCATGCCCTCTCCTGAAGCAAGAGCTAGTAATTGAGCTCTATCATTACCCTTAGGTTTTCTAGCCATATTATTTACCAATCCTTTTATCCAGATTTCAGTAAATTTGGTACCATTATTTTCAATAATAGAAGCTACGAGGGACTGATTGTATATATTATCAGATTTTCTTACTAAAATCTTATTTTTCCATTTTTCTTTTGATAAATCCTCATAGTTTATGTCGACTAAATCTTCTGATTTTATTAAATCAGGATTGAAAAACAAAATTCTTGATCTTTTAGTTATTCCAAACCAATAATCATTTCTCAGATGATTTGGAATATTTTTTTTTAATATTTTTGATCTAGTTCTTTGAAGAAGACCTTTTTTTTCAAAACTATAAAGTGCACCCACATCGGCAACTATAATTAAATCAGCATTAGAATCCTTATCTTCTTCAACTATTCTTTTTTCTAATACTTTTGCTTTTGCTGATATAACATTTACATCAATGCCAGTAATTTTAGTAAATTTTTTATAAAGTTCGATGTCTGAATCATAATGACGTGAGGTAAAAATATTCACTTCTTTAGCACTTAAGAAATTAAACGCGAAAATAAAAATTAAATAAAGAAAGATTCTAACAGGCATAAGGTTATTATAAGTTATAATTTTAATAAATTAACTAACTATAATAAGAATTAATTGCAGTCAAGGAATAAAAAAAAGGGAGGAAAACTTCCTCCCTTTAAGAATTATTTGATTGAAATTTTTTTAAGTTTTTGATGTTCAGGAATAATTCTTTCTAACATAATTGTTAACATTCCATCTTTCATTTCGGCACTTTTAACATGTACTTCATCAGAAAGGGTGAATTTTCTTGCAAAGCATTTTGTTGAAATACCTTTATGAACCATTGAACTGTTAGCAAATTTATCATCATCAATTTTTTTTGATCTAACAGATAATTCACCCTCGGATACCTCAACTTCAATATCTTTTTTTGAATATCCCGCTAAAGCCATTTCAATGGAATACTTATAATCATCAACTTTAATGATATTGTATGGAGGGAAACCCACCGAACTATTTTCAATCCCATATAAACGATCGAACATTTCGTCAAATCCTATGGTAAATGGGGTAAGTCTATTAGTGTCTATAGTAGTAAGTGTATTTTGCATATTTATCTCCTTAATAAGCAAGATTAAAATTAACATCATCCCAAAAAGGCAATGATACATTTAATATAGTGTCAAATTGTCTTATTGTCAATATGTCACTAAAAATTTATTGCCAAATATAATCGTTTTTATGAGTTTGAACAACGTTAAATACATGTTTGTATACTCGGAAATTTGACATTACTTTTTTGATGTAGTTTCTAGTTTCGTAAATAGGAATAGACTCAATCCAATTTTCATAACTTATTTGATTCTTTCGAGGGTCTCCATACCTCTTTATCCAAATTTTTACTCTTCCAGGTCCTGCGTTATATCCTGCAAGGGCAAGCGGTAATGAATTTTCAAATCTTTCTAATAATTGTTTTATATAGGTTGCACCTAATAGGATATTATAATTTGGATTTTTTGTTAAAGCCTTTTTGTAATATTTTACCTTAATATTTTTTGCAACAACTTTTGCAGTATATGGCATTAGTTGCATTAACCCTCTTGCACCTGCGTGACTGTAAGCATTTACTTTAAAAGCACTTTCCTGAAGGATAATGGCGTGAATAAGAGCCAACTCTTTAGGATTTTGAAATTGAAAAGGTATCAATTTCTCTAAAGTTGGAAATGAGAAATCAAACGATTTAGAATTATCCATTTTTGATAATCTAACCATAAAATTTTTATTCTCCATTTTTGATGAAAGGTATAAAATATAATTTTTTTCTTCTCTTGTTTGAGAATCTTTATAAGCTTGTTCTAAAAAAGGATACACACGTCTCAGTTCACCTGCATCTTGTAATATTTTAATAACCTCAAATAACTCTTTGCAACAGGAAGGTTTTTTAATTTTGCTAACATTTTGATTAAAAGCTAAATTTTCATCTTTGAGAATTGAATTTTGCCCGTAAAAAGAATATGGATATTTAAAAAATTCTTTTGCCTGAACTTTTGTTTTCTTTATGTTATCACTTGACCTATGCATCCAATATAGTGCTTTAGCTTTATTCAGCGGGTGCTGAACGTTGTTATACATTTTTTCAAAATGTGAGTAAGCTTCAACCTTTTTATTTAAAAAAATGAGCGCCACCCAACCTGCTAACCATTCGGCTTCAGATCCAGAAATTGAATTTAAAGGAATGTTATGATTGGACAAAATTTTATAAGATTTTGCGTACTTTTTTTTGTTTATTAGTCTTCTCACTACCACTCTTGTGTTGATCCACCAGTTTCTAAAATTTTTTATATTTTCAGGCGGATTAAATAAAAAATCTTCAGCTGTATTTAATTTTGCTTTTCTTCTCCATCGCATGCGTTCATAAATTAAGCCAGAATCATTTAAAAGATTTTTCGGAACATTACTTATTAATTGTGAAACATTTCCAGTTCTTCTACTAAGTGCTAATCTAGCTTCACCTAGTTTTCTATAATCACCTTTAATTCTCATTAATGTTCTCTTAGCTGATAACGTTTTTCCTTCCCACATCAACCTATCAAATCTCTTCCAATTATCTTTAGAAGTCCAGAATTTACTGTATTTTTTTATGAAATATTTTTGCTGACTTAAGGTTAAATTCTTATTTACCCAGATATCTCGGATATTTTCAATTTTGTCATTTTCTATTCCTAATTTAAGTTTTGCTTCCAAGAAATCTATAGAACCTTTTACAGTCAAAGGTTTATTGTAATCAAACCAATTAATAATTTTTCTTGTTGAAGTAGTGTGATCAATAGATGATTCTATTTTTTTTTTAATATAATTATTTTTTGGCCAGTTTGGATTTTTTTCAAGAAAACTTATTAAAAACTCAAAATTATGTTTACTTCCTGGTCTAGTTATATCTAGCCATTGTAAGTATTTTATCAAAGAAGGGTTTTGATAATCATAAGCAATAGACTTTGCTACTTGCCATTGTTGTTTTTTCACTGCATTAAAAAAATCTTTGTATTTTTTTTCTACAAACGAGGGTTTAGGAATTGGTTTTGGAATATTTTCGACAAAAGCAACATTTGAAAAAAATAGAATAATAAAAAAAAAAAATAATGGTGGATATTTTTTCATAATAATAAATTTTGTATAATATTTATATTAAAGATTATGGCAACATCTTAAAAATATTCTAGATTAACTATTTTTTTACTTAATAAAGTCATAAAAATTATTTTTGATTTACTAAGAATTTAAATCCCTTTTTTTTTTGAAGAATTATGAAAATATCAATTCTTTGTAATTTTTTAAAAATAGTATATTTTTAGTATATAAATTTTTACTTTGTCTTGAAAATAATAAGATTAAAAATGTTTAAAGGATCCATACCAGCAATAATTACCCCTTTTGATAAGAAAAAGGAAATTGATTTTGAAGCACTTGAAGATCACATCAACTTTCTAATAAATCAAGGTTCAAGTGGATTAGTCTCTTGTGGAACAACAGGAGAGTCTCCAACTTTAGATCATGATGAACATATGAAAGTAAATGAATTTATAATTGAAAAAGTAAAAAAAAGAGTCCCTGTAATGGCTGGTTGTGGATCAAACTCAACTAAAGAGTCTCAAGAATTAGTACAACATGCTGCTAGTATAGGAGCAGATGCTACCTTATTAGTTTCTCCATATTATAATAAACCAACCCAATCTGGATTATATGAGCATTTTAGCAGTATAGCGAAAGTAGTACCTGAAATTGATATATTTCTTTACAATATACCCGGTAGATCCGTAGTAAACATTGATCTGGATACGATAAAGAAATTATCTGAAATAAAAAACATTGTAGGTGTTAAAGATGCAACGGCGGATCTAAGTTTACCTATTGAAACAGAATTAACTTGCGGCCCTAATTTTATTCAACTTTCTGGAGAAGACGCCACATTTCTTTCCTTTCTGCTATCTGGTGGAGTTGGATGTATTTCTGTTACAGCCAATGTAGTTCCAAAACTATGTTCTGATATGTATAACTTTTGGTCAGAAGGAAAAATCGAAGAAGCTATAGAAATAAATAAAAAGTTATTTCCATTAAATAAAGTCTTATTTGCTGAAACTAGTCCAATGCCAGTTAAATTTGCTTTAAGTTTGATGAAGAAATGTGAGAATATATTTAGATTACCTCTTAATGGTGTTTCAACTGCAACCGAAAAGAAAATTTATGAAGTTTTAAGTTCTTTAGAACTTGTATAGGAGTACATTTAAATGACTCAACAAAAAAAAAATATTTCAACCATTGAGAATCGAAAAGCAAAGTTTAATTTTGTTATTGAAGAGTCAATTGAAGCTGGAATCGTTTTAAATGGAACTGAGATTAAGTCTATTAGAAAAGGAAAAATATCTTTAGATAATTCATATGCTTCTGAAAAAGATGATAGTATTTGGTTATTTAACGCACATATACAGGACAACTCTGGCAATCAAAAATTGATGCAAAATTGCAATCCTAAGAGACCAAGAAAATTATTACTAAAAAAAAAGGAAATATCAAAAATAAAAAAAAAATTACTTGCACTAGGTTATACGTTAGTCCCTATAAATATTCACTACAATTCTAAGGGATTCGCAAAAGTTCAAATTGGTATATCTAAAGGAAGGAAGAAAGAAGATAAGAGGCAGTATAAAAAAGAACAAGACTGGAAAAGAGAAAAAAGTAAAATATTTAAAAAACAAAATTTTTAGAAAAAGTTTGAGGTGATTATGATTTTCGTGGCAGTTGGTTCAAATTTAAATTCAAATAGAGCCGAAGAACCGGCAAAAAATTGTGACAATGCGGTAAAGTACTTAAAACAAAATTTTTACATAAAAAATGTTTCTTCATGGTATAAAAGTGAACCAATTCCTAAATCTGATCAACCATGGTACGTAAATGGTGTTATAAAATTACAAACAGACATTAATCCATTTAGTCTTTTGAAAGTTCTTTTAAAAATAGAAAAGGATTTTGGAAGAGAAAGAAATACTAAAAATGAAGCAAGAATTTTAGATCTTGATCTAATTTCATACAAAAACTTTATATTTCACTCAGATATTCTTGTGTTACCCCATCCAAGAATGCACGAGAGAAGTTTTGTTCTCGATCCATTAAAGGAAATAGAACCAAACTGGATACATCCAGTTTTTAAAATGAGTATTTTAAGACTTAAAGACAAATTTGTAAAAAACCAAAAAGTCTATAAAATTAAAAAGTAATTGAAAAAAAAAAAAAATATTTTATAAATTGTTATTATGGCTCGTGTAACAACAGAAGATTGTGTAGGTCTAATACCTAATAGGTTCCAGTTAGTAATATATGCTTGCAGGAGAGCAAGAGATATCATTGCCGGAAGCCAGATTAACGTAGAACAAGATAATGATAAAGATACTGTTATTGCTCTAAGAGAAATTGCTGATAAAAAAGTTGATCTACAAGAAGTCAGAGATTCAATCATTAAAAGCTTACAAAAGTATTCACCTGTCGAGGACTCGGACATTGAAGATATTGACGCTGTACCATTGAAAGATGATGCCTCAGAAATTTCTTTTGATAATTTTGAGAAAGAAAATGCTTCAGAGAAAAAAAGAAAAAAGATTTATGTTACTGAATCTGACATACAAAAGCTTATCGAAAATAATAGAAAAGAAAAACCTGATTCTGAAACTGATCAAACTATTGAAGAATAATATTTTGTTTGTTGTAGTTTAAAAAACTATTATATATTAACTAAATTACATTTTGTGTTTTGAGTGCTTAGACAATTTGAACTTTTAGAAAAAATAAAATCTTATGATCCTGAAGTTGAGGAGAAAGCTCTAAATAAGGCATATGTATATGCTATGCGCGCGCATGGATCTCAATTAAGAGAATCTGGAGCTCCTTATTTTTCCCATCCGGTTGAAGTAGCTGGAATCCTTGCTGATATGAAGTTTGACTCAAGCACTATAATAACGGCTTTACTTCATGATATTGTTGAAGATACGAACATAAAATTAAAAGAAATAACAAAAAACTTTGGAAATGAAATTTCAAAATTAGTAGATGGAGTTACTAAGCTTTCAAAACTTGAAGGTAGGTCTGACAATTTCAATCAAGCAGAAAATTTTCGTAAATTATTGCTAGCAACCTCCGATGATTTAAGAGTTCTTATGGTAAAGCTAGCTGACAGATTACATAATATGCGAACTATTAATTACATAAAAGATAGAAATAAAAGAAAAAAGATAGCAAAAGAAACAATGGAGATTTACGCACCCATTGCGGAAAGAATGGGTATGCAAGAAATCAGAAGTGAGTTAGATGAGATATGTTTTGAAGTTATAGAACCTTCTGTAAGAGAAACAATTGTAAAGCGTTTAAACTTACTAAGAAGCCAGGATGAAAATATTTTAAAAAAAACAATATTACAGCTATCAGGATTATTAAACAAAAATAATATTGATTCAAAAGTATATGGAAGAGAAAAAAAACCTTTTTCGATTTGGAAAAAAATGAAAATCAAGTCGGTTAATTTGTCTCAATTATCAGATATCCTAGCATTTAAAATAATTGTTGATGATGTTAAGGTCTGCTACAGTGTACTAGGTATTTTACACAATGTATATTCTTACGTTCCAGGTAGATTTAAAGATTACATTTCAACACCAAAACCAAACGGGTATCAATCTATTCATACAACTTTAATTGGACCAATGAATAGGAGAATTGAGATTCAGATCAAAACAAAAAAAATGAATGAACAAGCTGACTTTGGTGTTGCAGCGCATTGGATTTATAAAGATAAATTAAAGGTAAAAGATGGCAAACAATACAAGTGGATCAGACAAATTTTAGATATACTAGATCAATCCAGAGAACCAGAAGAATTTTTAGAATACACAAAGCTTCAAATGTATAATGATCAGGTTTTTGTTTTTTCACCTAAAGGAGACTTGATTGCTCTTCCAATAGGGGCAATGCCTCTAGATTTTGCTTTCTCTTTACACACTGATATTGGGAGTAATTGTATTGGTGTAAAAATTAATAATTCAATTAAACCACTTAGTACTAAATTAAAAAATGGTGATCAAGTTGAAATTTTATGTGGAAATAAAATTTCCATTTTACCCTCATGGTTAAATTTGTCATCCACTGGAAAAGCTAAAGCGTGCATCAAAAGATTTATTCATAACAAGGAAGATGACGAATTTGTAAAATTAGGGAAAAAAATGTTATTAAATGCTTTTAAAATAGAAGGTATTTCTTTTAATGAAAAAATTTTAATCTCGATCTTAGAAGATTTTAAGGTTTCCTCTGTAAAATACTTATATCTAAAAATAGGGCAGGGACATGTATTAACATCAGAAATAGTTATAGCATTGTTTCCGGAAAAAAAATTAATCAAGCAAAGTAAAAAAATTATTTTATTGAATCAAGTTAAAGAAAGACGAGAAATTAAAAAATCTTCTATACTTTTAAAAGGTCTGACACCAGGAATGACGATTCACTATGCAAATTGCTGTCATCCAATTCCAGGAGACGATGTTGTTGCTTATATCAGTTCAGGTAAAGGTCTTATGGTACATATTGAAAACTGTGATGTACTTAAATCCCCAAAAAAAAAATATGATTTTGTAAATGTATCTTGGGATAAAAATTTAAATAATTCCTCAAATTTTATATCTAGTTTAAATGTTGTTTTGATTAATAAAATTGGATCTCTAGGAAATTTAACTTCGATTCTAAGTGATAATAAAAGTAATATTAGAAATTTAAAAATAACTGAAAGGACTAATGATTTTTTCAAACTAAATATTGATATTGATGTAAGCGGTCTAGAGCATTTAAATAAAATTATAGTTTCTTTAAGAACCTCAACGTTGATACAAAATGTAACTCGATTATGACCTAATATTTTTATATGTTATTATTAAAAAAAATTAATGTAATAAGATCCTTTAAATTCATTAAGAATAAAATAATACGAATTAAAGATTTACCAGAAGCTATTTCAATTGGATTAGCCTGGGGTGCTTCTGTTTCAGTTACTCCGCTTTTAGGTTTACACATAATTATTTGCTTTTTAGGTACTTATATTATGAAAGGTAATTTGTTAGCTGCGGCAGCCGGAACCGTGCTGGGAAATCCGTGGACCTTTCCATTTTTTTTTTATTTAGGTTTTGAAATTGGCTGTTTTTTTTATGAACCTGATATAGATTTTTTTGAATTCAAAATCTCTTTTTTTACTAAAAATTTTGAAGAGTTGTTTATACCAACTCTCATTGGCAGTGTCCCTATTGCAATTTTAATTTGGTTTATAACTTATAGGGTATGCAAATTTTTTTTGACAAGAAATAAAAAGTGGAGAGAACTTAAATGAGATTAGGAGTTAATATTGATCATTTTGCTACATTAAGAAACGTAAGATCAGAGAAACTTATAAAAATTGAGAGTGCAGTAAATATTCTAAGAGAAAATTTAGTTGACAGTGTTACAGTTCATTTAAGAGAAGATAGGAGGCACATCAACGAACACGATGTAAAGTTGCTAAAAAAAAAAAATATTCTACCTGTGAATCTTGAAATAGCAGCAACAGCAGAAATGCAGAGTATTTGCTTGGATGTTAAACCTTTTGCATGTTGTATAGTTCCTGAAAAAAGAAAAGAACTTACAACCGAAGGTGGTTTAGATGTTAAAAATCAAATGAAAAAGCTAGAAAAATTTTTAAATCCAATATTAAAAGATGGAATACGAACTGCTTTATTTATTGACCCAGAGGAAAAGCAGTTGCAAGCTGTGAAAGAACTTGGAATAAAAGTTATTGAAATCCATACTGGAAACTATGCAAAATCATTTATTCAAGGTAAATATAAAAATGATACAGAAAAAATTCAAAATATAGTTAATATGGCCACAAGCTTAGATATAGAATGTCACGCTGGACATGGATTAGATTTTCAAAACGTAACTCAAATATCAAAAATTCCTAATATAGTTGAGTTAAATGTTGGATATTCTATAATTTGTGAGTCCTTGTTTTACGGTTTAGGTAGATCAGTAAAAAAATTTAAGAAATTAATAGGATAAATATAGTGATTATAAATCAGGGTATAGATATTATTGAAAATGACAGAGTTGAAAGAATAATCGGTTTGTATAATAAGAAATTTTTGAAAAAGATTTTTTCAATCAATGAAATTAACAAAGAGCAATTATATAAAAATATTTTTACTCAAAAAATGATTCAAAGGTATGCTGCAAGATTCGCAGCAAAAGAGGCAGCATCAAAGGCCCTTGGATTAGGTATTTCAAAAGGAGTTAAATTTTATGAAATTGAGGTTTTTTCAAACTCTAATGGTATGCCTTTTTTAAAATTTAACGGATTAGCTTATAAAAGACTTAAAATGCTTCAAAAATCAAATAAACCTGCTAAGGTAAGTATTTCTATGTCACATGAAAAAAAATATTCAATTGCGATAGTAACAATTTCCGAGTGAGTAAATAATGTCAAAAAAGAGTAAGTCTTTTTTATATAATTTAAAAACATTCTTTTTAGCCATAATTGCAGCATTAACTATAAGAAGTTTTTTGTTTGAGCCATT
>CABZAL010000022.1 GCA_902523675.1 uncultured Alphaproteobacteria bacterium
GATTTTATTGGCTTTGATACTTCATTTTTAGAAAGTTTAAAAATATCACTTACAATTTCATCAGGTAACTCATCCTTCGTATTCCATCCTAAATCAATATCCTCTTTTGATTGATTAGTGTATTTTATAGCAATACTTTCGAATGTTTCTTTTCCATTTAATTCATCAAATATTGTATTTGCTATTTCCTGATTTTCAGCCAAAATTTGCATGATATATCTTCTTTCCGGTTTAACGAGATCATCTTTTCTTTCCTCATAAAGAAGAGTTATTTCGTCATCGGTTACTGTTATATTTTTAGCGTATTTTTTTGCATCTAATAATAAAGTCTCGACTTCTCTAAACTCGCTAGTCATGTACAAATTTTTATTGTTTTCAAACTCACCTTTTAATTGATCAATTGATGGGGGTTGAATTTGAATGTCTTCGGTTATTAAGCTGAAATAATTAATAGATCTCTCTTCCATGTTATATTTCGCTAAACTTTCTTGAATTATATTTGGCAACTTTAAACTAGATCTTATAGTATCTACCATCTGTTCACGTGCAAGATCTTGTCTCGTACCTTGAATGTAGGAGTCTTCATTATAACCTGACTCTGATATTAATTGTCTAAATATCAATTCACTGAATTGACCAAGATCATCTTTAAATGAATCATCTTTAATTATTCTATCTCTTACATTTAAATCACTAACTGACAGACCGAGCTGATTCGCTTCATTATTAAATAAAGCTCTGTTAATAAGAGAACTTAACGCTCTATCAACATAACCAAATTGTCTTCCTTTTTCAATATTGAGGGATTGTCCCAAGAGTTTCCTTATTTCTTCAGTTTGTCTGGTGTAAAGAGAAAAAAATTCTCTTGAAGATACATCAATTTTGCCAACTGTAGCAACAGAACTTTTTTTTGTATTAACTCCTATTAAATCTTCAGTACCCCACATTGCGAAGCTTAATATTAAAATTGTTAGCAAGCTACCTAAGACTATTTTAACAAAGGAGTTTTTAGAGCTAATTCTTAATTTTGTTAACATTGTTATATTTTTTGTTTATCTTAATATTATAATTACTTTTTTTAACATTTTTTATGAAAAAAGAAACAATTTTTATAGCTAACTGGAAAATGAACTTAAATATTCATACTTCTGAAAAATTGATTAGTGTTTCAAGAGAAATTATTTATGAAAATAAAAAAAATATTAAAATAATATTTTGTCCACAATTTTTACTCATTCCAAACCTAAGTAGATTTTTTGCCAGAAATTCAAATTTTTACTTGGGAGCGCAAGATTGTCACTACTATGTTAATGGTGCATTTACTGGAGATTCTAGCATTGATTTACTAAAAAAATTTAACTGTAAATATATAATTTCTGGACATTCTGAAAGAAGAACTATTTACAAAGAGTCAAGTGATGACGTGTTTAAAAAAATAAATTTAATAAATGAATTTTCTCTTCTTCCAGTTTTATGTATAGGTGAATCTATTGAAGATAGAAAAAATAAAAATTATTTAAACTTTCTTTCAAAACAAATACTTGATTCTATTCCTGAAAATACAAAAAAACTTTTAATAGCCTACGAGCCTATTTGGTCGATAGGTACAGGAATAATACCAAGTCTTGAAGAAATAGAAGAAATCTCAGATTTTATAAAATTTTGCGTCAATAAAAACTTTCCTGATATTCAAGATTTGAAAATTTTATATGGCGGATCAGTCAATTCAAGTAACTTTGAAAAAATTATTACAATTTCTAACATCAACGGTTGTTTGGTTGGAGGGTCTAGTATTAATGAAGAAGAATATGTTAAAATGCTAAAAAAACTAATTTAGATTGAAATTTTAAGATTTTATTAATAATCTAGATTATACTTAATTTATTATGTTAGCAATTGTTTTATCTTTTCATTTAGTTATATGCGTATTTCTGGTTTTTGTAGTTTTATTGCAGAGATCAGAGGGAGGTGGCTTAGGCATTGGTCAATCAGGTGGAATAGGTGACTTTATGAGTAGCAGAGGTACAGCAAACTTTTTAAGTAAAACAACAAAGGCTCTAGCCATTTGTTTTTTTTTAAGCAGTCTTGGTCTTGCAATACTTGCCAACAAAACATATAACAAAGAGTCTATAATTGATTCCTCAGAAGATACTATAATTGACAGATTAGATATAATCCCAGAAGAATTTGATGTTGAATCTAGTGATTCTGAAAAAGAAGTAAATGTTCCAGTTGAATAGTTTAGACTTGTTAAGAGAAATTTTTTTTATTAATGACTAAATTTATCTTTATAACAGGAGGAGTTGTTTCTTCCTTAGGTAAAGGAATTGCGTCATCTTCGATTGCATGTCTTCTTCAAGAAAGTAATTTTAAAGTTAGAATAAGAAAACTAGATCCATACTTAAATATTGATCCAGGAACAATGAGTCCTTCTCAACATGGGGAGGTATTTGTAACAGATGATGGGGCTGAAACAGATATGGATCTTGGTCATTATGAAAGATTTACAGGTATAATATCAAAAAAAAGTGATAACATTACAACTGGAAAAATATATTCCGAGGTTTTGAAGAAAGAAAGAAGAGGAATTTACCTAGGTTCAACAGTTCAAGTAATACCTCATGTAACTGACGAAATAAAAAATTTTATAAAAGCAGATTTAAATAAAGAAGATTTTGTTATTTGTGAAATTGGAGGGACAGTAGGTGACATAGAAAGTCTTCCTTTTTTAGAAGCAATTAGACAACTAAGAAATGAATTAGATCGAGAAAATACTTGCTTTATACATTTAACCTTGATTCCTTTTATAAATGCATCAAATGAATTCAAGACAAAACCCACGCAACACTCAGTTAAGGAATTACTAAGCGTAGGAATACAACCAGATATTTTGTTATGTAGAACTCCAAAATCTATTAGCAAGCAATCAAAACAAAAAATTTCACTATTTTGTAATATTCCATTCGAGTCAGTAATTATGGCAGTAGATGTTAGTTCAATTTATCAAGTCCCTGAATCATTACATAAAGAACAAATTGAAAAGAGAATTTTTTCGCATTTTAAAATTAAACCGAAACAAAAAATAGATTTAAAATCTTGGAAAAAATTTAATAAAAAAATAAATAAAGCAAAAGGTGAGATAGAAATTGCTTTGGTTGGAAAATACCAAAATTCTTCAGAATCTTACAAATCTCTTAATGAAGCCTTATTCCATAGTGGAGTGTTAAATAATGTAAAAATAAATTTGAAGTGGATTGATTCAACATCGTTAAAAAATTCTAGTTGCTGTAAAGAATTACTATCGTTAGCTGATGCTATTTTGGTTCCAGGTGGATTTGGAAAAAGAGGTGTTGAAGGAAAAATAAATGCAATTAAATTTGCAAAAGTTAATAACAAACCATTTCTAGGTATTTGCTTCGGAATGCAATTAGCTGTTATTGAGGCAATGAGATGTATAAAAGGATATGAAGAAGCTTCATCAAGTGAATTCGGAAAATGTAAAACACCAGTTATAGCGTTAATTAATGAATGGCAGAAAAATACAACAATCCATAAAGTGGATAAAAAAAATTTAGGCGGGAGTATGAGGTTAGGCTCTTATAATTCAATTTTAAAAAAAAATACAAAAATTTTTAAGATTTATAACAAGGTGAATATTACTGAAAGACATAGACATAGATATGAAGTTAATAAGAATTATATTTCGATACTAGAAGAAAATGGAACTATTTTTTCTGGCATGTCTCCTGATAAAAAATTAGCTGAGGTCCTAGAAAGATCAGACCATCCATGGTTTGTTGGGGTTCAATATCATCCTGAATTAAAATCCACACCTTTTAAACCTCATCCAATTTTTAACTCATTCATAAAATCAACGTATTGTCTTAAGAAGGAACTATAGATGCCTAATAATCATAACGTAAATGTTGGTAAAATTTGTTTTTCGAATGACTCAGAAATCAAATTAATTTTGGGTCCTTGTCAAATAGAAAGTAGAATACATGCACTGGAAACCTGTGCAGAAATTAATGAAATTTGCTCTAAATTGAAACTAAAATTTGTCTATAAAAGTTCATTTGATAAAGCAAATAGATCTTCTCACAGTTCCTCAAGGGGTGTTGGATTAAAAAAAGGGATAGAAATATTAGATGAAGTAAGAGAAAAATTTAAATGTCCGATATTAACAGATGTACATGAAGTTGATCAATGTAAAATGGTTTCTAAAGTAGTTGATGTGATTCAAATACCAGCTTTTTTGTGCAGGCAGACAGATCTTATCCTAGCTGCTGGAAAAACAAATTGTGTAGTTAATGTTAAAAAAGGTCAATTTCTAGCTCCTTGGGATATGAAAAATATAATTGAAAAACTTAGATCTACCGGAAATGAAAAAATAATGTTGACTGAAAGAGGTACAATGTTTGGTTATAATAATTTAGTAACAGACATTCGTTCATTAGTTATAATGAAAACTTTTAATTATCCAGTAATTTTTGATGCAACTCACAGTGTACAATTACCTGGAAGTAGTGGAAAAACATCAGGTGGACAAAGAGAATTTGTTGAAAACCTAGCTAAGGCAGCAGTTACTACCAAAATTTCTTCAATATTTATTGAAACACATCAAAATCCCTCGATTGCTCCCTCTGATGGACAAACTATGATATCTTTAAAAGATCTTCCTAAAATCTTACATTGTATAAAATTATATGATAGTTTAGCTAAGTCTGAATATTTAAATTTATTAAAATGACTCACATAGTTTCCATAAAAGCAAGAGAAATAATTGATAGTAGAGGTATGCCAACGATTGAAGTGGATACCGAACTTTCTGGTGGTTTTAAAGGAAGAGCCTCTGTTCCTTCTGGTGCATCAACAGGTTCATTTGAAGCACATGAATTGAGAGATAATGATAGTGAAAGATTTTTTGGCAAAGGAGTAAAAAATGCTGTTGATTTAATTAATACGGAAATAAGGCAGACAATTATGGGATTTAATTCGACAAATCAACAGATTATAGACAGAACATTGATAGATCTTGATGGAACTAAGAATAAATCAAGATTGGGAGCTAATGCAATTCTAGGTACTTCTTTGTCAGTTGCAAGGGCTGCAGCTGCAGCATGTCGTCTTCCACTTTATAAATATTTGGGAGGTATTAATAATGTTCTTCCAACTCCAATGATGAATATAATAAATGGAGGTTGTCATTCTAATAATAAACTTGATTTTCAGGAGTTTATGATTATACCTCACAATTTTAAAAATTTTAAATCTGCACTAAGAGCTGGAGTGGAAATTTTTCATATTCTTAAAAAAAACTTGAATAAAAATAACTTATCAATTTCTGTTGGAGACGAAGGTGGATTTTCACCGGAAATATCAAATAACAGAGAATGCCTTGACTTGATTGTAAAATCTATTGATCAATCAAGTTATAAAATTGGTGAAGATATCTTCATAGGGCTAGATGTAGCTTCTACAGAGTTTTTCAAAAATAAAAAGTATTATTTAAATGGAGAGAATTTGACTCTTAAGCCAGAAGAATTGATAAAATATTATGAAAATTTATTAAGAGAATACCCAATAATATCGATAGAAGATCCTTTGTCAGAGGATGAGTGGGATTCATGGAAAGACTTAACAGAAATACTGGGAAAAAAATGTCAATTAATTGGTGATGATTTATTTGTTACAAATCCTCAAAGATTTAGAGATGGAATAAAAAAAAAGTGTGGTAATACAATTTTAATTAAGTTAAATCAAATTGGAACACTAACTGAGACTATAGAAACAATAAAAATAGCAAAGGAAAATAATTATAATACTGTGATATCTCATCGGTCAGGAGAAACAGAAGACACCTTTATTTCTGATTTATCAGTTGCTCTTTCAGCCGGTCAAATTAAAACTGGATCTTTATCTAGAAGTGAAAGAGTAGCAAAATATAATCAACTGTTGAGAATAGAAGAAGAAAATGGTCAATCGATTTCTTATGCAGCAAGAATGCCATTTAGGAAATTCATGTGATAAGACGATTTCCATTTTCAAAGGTTTTGAATATTTTTTTGTTTTGTCTATCACTTTTTATTTTATTAAACCTTTTTTTTGGTGAAAGAAATATTTTTATTTTAGAAAAAAAAAGTAAAGAATTAACTGAAATAAAAGACGAAATAAAACTATTAGAGAATCAAAAAAAAAAGATTCAGTTTGAAATTGATATGTTCAAAAAAAATAACAAAGATTTTCAAGAGTCAATTATTAGGGAAAAACTTCATTATAAATCTAAGAATGAAAAAGTAATATTATATTAAATTTTTTTTATAATCCTTAATGCTTCTGAAGTCATTAATTCCACCGACCTTTTTCTTATTTCGGTTCTATTTAAATTATTGAATTTTTTCTTTATCGTTTCGATGCTTCCATTAAAATTAAATGAAAAAAACGTTGTTCCAACTGGTTTGGAAATGCTTCCGCCTTCTGGTCCAGCTAACCCGGTTGATGAGACTGAAATAAAATTATCACTGTTTGAATAATTTCTAATGATGTTTTTTGCCATTAGAATTGAAACTTCTTCACTTACTGAACCATACTTTTTTAGTATGATTTCAGGAATGTCTAAGAGGTTTTTCTTTGAATGATTCGAGTATGTAACTATTCCCAAATTAAATGATCTGGAGGAACCAGAAATTGATGTAATATAATATGAAAACAGCCCCCCAGTAAAAGATTCAGCACTATACAACTGAATATTTTTTTTCTGTAATATTTTTAATAATTCAATCGCTTGAAAAGTTAAAAGTTTAGATCCCATTTCCATGAAATAAGTATAATAATAAAACCAGAGAAAAGGCCAGCTAAAATATCGTCCATGATCAATCCATAAGCATTTTTTTTTTTATCAAAATAATTTATTGGGAATGGTTTAAAAATATCAAAAATTCTGAACAAAATAAAGGCTAAAAGAAATTCAACAATATTTTGATTGCAAAATAAAATTGCTACAGTTTGACCAATATATTCGTCGATTATAATATAACTGGGATCTTTATTTTTTAGTTTAATTAGTACTTTTTTAAGAATCAAATATGATAAAATTGAAAAAAAAATCGTTAAAATAACAATAATCGAATAAAACTTTTCAATAATAAACCAAAGAGGAATTAATATGATAAAAGAGGCTAATGTGCCAGGAAATTTGGAAACATAACCTAAACCAAATGAAGTGCAATAATTTAAAAGAAATCTATCCATCTTTTGTGAATATTTCACTAGTAACAATTGCTTGAGCAGCTATACCTTCACCTCTCCCTAAAAAGCCAAGTTTTTCTGTAGTAGTAGCTTTTACATTAATCCTATCTTCATTAATCTCTAATAATTTCGAAAGATTTTTTTTCATTTTTATCTTATATTTAAAAATTTTTGGTTCCTCACATATTATAGTCAAATCAACACTTTTAATTTTTCCATTTTTTTTTTTTACCATATTTTTTGCAAATTTTATAAATGTAGACGAAGGGGCATCTTTCCATTTCTTATCACTAGGTGGAAAATGATCTCCTATATCACCCGCTCTTACCGAACCAAGTATTGCATCAACAATTGTATGAAAACCAACATCAGCATCTGAGTGACCTTTTAATTTTTTAGTAAATGGAATTTTTATACCACAGATTATTACATATTTTCCGGTCTCAAATCCATGAACATCAAAACCTGTACCAACAGAAATTTCTTTTTGATTGTTAAACATAACTCTACCAAACTTTATATCATTTTTGTCAGTAATTTTTATATTATTTTTATCTCCAAAAATAAACTTCATCTTAATATTATTTTCTTCTGCTAAACTTGAATCATCAGTATGATTATTTTTTGTTGATTTATTATGTGCCTTCAATATTTTTTTAAAAGGAAATGATTGAGGTGTTTGAATTTGGAAAATGTGTTCTCTGGAAATTTTTTTCGATTCTGATGTTTTTAAATTAATATGCCTTAGTGAATCATTAACTTTCAACACCGGAACAGAACCACTTGATAAAGAGGTATTTGATATGAGATTTTTAATTAATTCTTCATCTACAAATGGTCTGGCACAATCATGAATTAACACAATGTCTGGCTTGAGTTTTCTTGCGTAATTCAAACCATTCTTCACGGACTCCTGCCTTGTTTTGCCACCTAAAGTTAAAAATATGTTTTTATTGCTTAATTTTCTTACTTCAGTAGATATTTCTTTTGAATGAACAATAACAACATTATTTATGATCTTTACTTTTAAGAATTTTCGAATGTTTATGTCTAGTAGAGTTTCATTCCCAATTGAAAACAATTGTTTGGGCTTGATTTTATCAAATCGCTTCCCAGAGCCAGCGCTCAAAATAATTACTGTTATTTTTTTTGCCATTTTATTTTTTATTATTTAAAGATTATATTATAATGGATTATGGACATTTTTCTTGCATATAATTATATATCTACATTTGTTTTATGCTTATTTATTTTCATTTCATTTTTAGAAATTGAAAGAAAACTTTCAATAAGTAAAATATTATTTCTTGTATCTTTGCTTTTTACGACATTTTCTGTGTTGATTAATTATAAATTACTATTGAGTTCAGAATACGCAAACAACCTGAATATCATACTATCTTTTTCCTTACTAATATCTTTTTTTTTGTATTTTATAAGCTGTCTTTTTGATTTTAGTTTTATAAGGATGAGATTTTTTTTTATTCCATATTTTTTCATAATTTTTATGTTAATCGAATTTATGACATTCAGTAAAATATTAAATATAAAACTTACGTTTATAAATAATGATTTTTTGTTTTTTCATATAATATTGTCGTTTTTAGCTTATTCATTTTTGTCAATATCTGCCATTTCATCTGTAGCAATATATTTACAAGAAAAAAATTTAAAACTATCCAACTATAATTCAAATTTTTTTTTTAATTCGCTTCCCTCAGTCTATGATAGTGAAAAGATAACAATAAAACTTTTGTATTTGACACAAATTTTTCTTCTATTTTCATTATTCACAGGTTTTTATTACTCTTCTCAAGTCTCAAACAATTTAAATGACTTTTTCAACGAAAAGTCTATTTTAAGTTGTATTACTTTTTTATTAATTTGTTTACTTTTATCGATAAGGTTTTTTTTTGGTATAAGTGGTAAAAAGGTTTTTAATTTAGTTTTACTATCATATTTTTTTATTAACTTGGCCTATTTTGGTATTAAATTATTATAAATTTTTATTATTATGCTCATTAGAAATATAAAACTTCCAAATAATATTTTATTTGCCCCAATGTCAGGCGTAAGTGACGCTCCTTATAGAAAGATAGTAAAAAAATTTAATCCTGGTTTAGTGTTCTCAGAGATGATAGCTAGCAGAGCTTTAATCCATAAAAATAAAAAGACGCTCAGAATGGCAAAAAAAAATAACAATGAGATTCTAGCAATTCAGATTGCTGGTTGTGAACCCGACGTTATGTATGATGCAGCTAAGATCAGTGAAGATCAAGGAGCAGACATTGTAGATATCAATATGGGTTGTCCAGTCAAAAAAATTGTTAATGGATATGCAGGCTCGGCTTTAATGAAGGATGAAGATTTAGCTTTAAAAATTATTGATTCAGTTTGTAAAGCAACAAAAATCCCAGTTACTTTAAAAATGCGAACTGGTTGGGATGATGACAATAAAAATGCTCCAAAAATTGCAAAAATTGCTGAATCTTTGGGTATTTCTCTAATTACAATTCACGGCAGAACAAGATGTCAAATGTTTAAAGGAAAAGCAGATTGGGCTTTTATAAAAAAAGTGAAACAGGAAGTAAATATTCCCGTTATTGCAAATGGTGATGTCGAATGTTTTAAAGATGCTAAGAATATTTTGAGAATTTCACGAGCCGATGGACTAATGATTGGGAGAGGATCTTATGGAAAACCATGGATATTTGAAGAAATCCAGACAATGCTCTCAGATAAACCTTATAAAACACCGAAGATTTCAAAAATACGAGACATAATAAATGAACATCATCAGTTATGCCTTGAACATTATGGAATTGATGTTGGTTTAAAAAGTTTTAGAAAACATTTGTGTTGGTATTCAAAATCTTTAAGAAACTCAAATTCTTTTAGACAAGAAATAAATAAAACTTTAGATCATCGAAAAATTACCAGCTTAATTAATACTTTTTTTGAAGATTAAAATATTAAGATGTTAAAAAAAAATGAAAAAAACGAATTTCTGGATGTTGTTGAATTTTTGAATGATGCAATAATTTTGATAACAAAAAATGATAAAAAAATAAAATTTATAAATTATAGATTCGAAGAATTATTCAATATTAGTAAAAAAAACTTAGTTGGTAAGAGTATAAATTTTTTTTTTAAGGAATCTTCAACGATTTTAGATTATATAAACAAATCAATATTAAAAAAAAAATCATATAGTTACGGCAATGTTGATCTTAGTTTTAGCACTCAAATTTTGAATGCAAGCATGGATATTATAAATAAAATTGAATACGAAAATATAATTATTGTTATGAGACTAAATAAAAAAAATAATTTTTATGATTTAGCCTTTGATAACAAATTTCAATTTTTTAATGATTTTATCACTAAATTGATTGGGTTTATAATTAGCCCTATATCCAATGTAAAAGTCTCAGCACAACTATTACAAAAAATTGAATCAAAAAATTCAGAATTTTATGAAATTATCATTAAAGAAGTTGACAAGTTAGTAAACTTTATAAAAATTTTTGAAAATAAACAAATTAATTTAAAAAAAACAAAAACTAATTTTAATATTCATGAAATAATTAGAGTTGCCATCAAAAATATTAATCACTTAATAATAAATAAGATAGATTTAATTGAAAATTTTGATCCATCACTTCCTAATGTTTCTGCTGATAAAAATCAATTAATAATCTTATTTGAAAATTTAATAAGAAATGCTCTTGAGTCAATATCAATAGAAGGTGGATATATAAAAATATCTACACTTTTTTATTTTGGCGAGGTTAAAAATATTCCTAACACAAAAAAAAATAAAAATTCAAATTTCATCTTAATCGAAATTGAGGATAATGGAGAGGAAATTAAAGAGGAATTTAAAGATCAAATTTTTCTTCCTTTTTTTTCTACAAAGAACAAAAAAGGCCTTGGTTTGTATCAAGCAAAAAAAATTGCATTAGAAAATAATTCTGAAATTCAATGTTATTCTAAAAAAAATATTACAATGTTCAAAATTTGGATTCCCTTATAATGGAAAATAACATTCTTATAGTTGATAGTGATATTTCTTTAAAAAAGATTTTGGTAAAGTCTCTGAGTGGAGCAAAAAATATTATAAGAGCTGTCTCAACTATTTCTGAGGCATGGATGGAAATTTCTAAGAATTATTATGATTTAATTCTTACCGATATTGAATTACCTGACGGAGACGGTTTAGAACTAGTCGAGAAAATTAGAAAAAAAAAACTTTCAACAAAAATAATTGTAATCAGTGCAAAGCATAACTTTTTAACGACTGTAAAAGCAAGCGAATTAAATGTTTACGAATATATAAGTAAACCAATTGATTTAAATGATTTGATAATAGTTGTTAGTAGATGTTTACAAAAAAATAAATCGAGTACGCACCAATTAATTGTTGATGACGAAAAACTCCCAATGATTGGAAATTCTCAGGTTATGCAAAGTGTTTACAGAACAATAGCCAAATTAATGAAAACAGATCTTACTGTACTGATAACTGGTGAATCAGGTACGGGAAAGGAACTAGTTGCAAAAGCTATACACGATTTCAGTAGAAGGGCTGATGATGATTTTGTTGTTTTAAATATGGCAGCAATACCAAGAGATTTAATTGAAAGTGAACTTTTTGGTTATGAAAAAGGTGCATTTACTGGAGCTGAGAAAAAAACAATAGGATATTTTGAGAAAGCTGAAAAAGGTACGCTGTTTTTAGACGAAATTGGTGATATGCCTTTTGAAGTTCAAGCAAGATTATTGAGAGTTTTACAGATGGGTGAGTATTCTAGAGTTGGTGGTAGAGAAGTAATAAAATCCGATGTGAGAATTATATCAGCCACCAATAAGAATCTTAAAGAGTGTGTGGAAAGTGGTACTTTTAGAGAGGATCTATATTACAGGCTGAATGTTGTGAAAATTAATGTTCCTAGCTTAAGAGACCGAAAAAGTGATATAATTCTTCTCTCTAATTTTTTTTTAAAAAAGTTTTCGAAAGGAGTAAAAACAATTGATGATGATTGTATAAAATTATTAGAAAAATATAGATGGCCTGGAAATGTAAGAGAGTTAGAAAACTTTTTTAAAAAAATTTCAGTTTTGTATTCCGATAATGTAATCACTAAAAAGATTATAGAAGAAGAAATTAATGATATTGACGAAGTAAACTATGAACAACAACAAAGTGAAAATTCAATATCAGATAGTTTAATAGTTCACTTAAGCAATTTTTTTGATGCACTTAATCCTGATGATGATAATTCAACACTAAATTTATATGAGAAACTTTTAATAGAATTTGAAAAACCACTAATTAACAAGGCACTGAATTTTTTTAATGGTAATCAAATTAAAACTGCCGCAATGTTAGGTATAAATAGAAATACTTTAAGAAAGAAGATAAAAGACTTAAAAATTACATTAAAAAAATGAATATCAAAGATATTTTTTTAAAAAATAATTTAAATAATATTGGTGGGAAAGAAAATATTATTTTGTTAATACTCTTTCTTTTTTCTTTTCTTTTAAGTCTATTCATTTTTTTAGTTATTTCAGGTTTTTTTAATTATAATACAAAACTAATAAATGTTTCTCTACTTTTAATATTTAATTCAATTCTGGTTTTTTTAATTATACTTTTTATCTCCTATAAAGTAAGAAATTTGCTTTTGTTCAGAAAAGAGGGAAGGTCAGGTTCTTATTTACAAATTCAATTGAGTTCATTCTTTGCAATTATTACATTCATTCCATCAATATTAGTCACTATATTTTCTATTCTTTTTTTTGATCAAGGAATTAAAACTTGGTTTACAGAAAAAGTAAATACAGCGATATCTGGCTCGAAATTTATATCTGAGTCCTACTTTAAAGAGCATAGTAACAATCTCAAAAATGACATATTATTTCTTAGTAAAGAAATTAATAATGAAAAGGTGGCTTTTTTTACTGATAGAGAGAGATTAACAACTTTGTTGAATTCATTAGCGTCAGTAAAATTTATAGATGAAGTGATTATATTCGAAAGGTCTGGACAATTATTAGCCAAATATGGGAGTAGTTTTGTTATTGACAAAGAGCCACCGCCACCATTGTGGTCTTTATTCAGAGCAGACGACGGTGAAATATCTGTCTTTACAAATAAAACAAATGATAGAGTGAGGGGAATTGTAAAACTTAATAGGGTAATTCCAACTTATTTATATGCAGGTAGAAATGTTGACAGTATGGTCCTTAGCAGAGTAAATTCAGTAAATGATGCTGCCAATCAATATTTAGATTTAGAAAAAAATATTGAAAACTTTCAAAAGCAGTTTTATATTTTGTTCATTGCAATTAACCTTCTTGTAATTATGCTTGCAATTTGGTTTGGTCTATTATTCGCGGGTAGAATTATTTTTCCTATTAAAACAATAATAAATGCTTCTGAAAAAATTAGTTCAGGAGATCTTAAAACAAGGATTAAAAAATTTTCACAATTCAACGATTTCAATACTTTAAGTAATTCTCTTAATAAAATGGTTGATAAATTAATTGAACAAAAAAAAAAATTAATAAGAGCAAAAGAAACCATAAATATAAGACGTAAATTCACTGAAAATGTTATAGAAGGAATTACTGCAGGTATAATTTATCTTGACCCTAAGTTAAATATTGTACTTTATAATAAACGATCCAAAGAAATCTTTAACAAATCTAATTTAAACGGCAATATTCTTGACATATTCCCCGAAATAGAGGATATTTTAAAAAATTTCATTCTTAAAGATTTTAAATCCATTGAGAAGCAAGTAAGATTCGCCGATTCTACAAGTCAAAAAATTATTAATATAAAAATCAATTCTGAAGTACAAAATAAAAAAAGAAGAGGAATCATATTAACGTTTGATGATGTAACTGAGCTTGTTTCTGCACAAAAGAAAGCAGCATGGTCAAACGTAGCTAGATATCTTGCACATGAAATCCGAAACCCTTTGACGCCAATTAAAATTTCTGCGCAGCGATTACAAAAAAACTTCCTAAAAAATGTACTAAATAATAATACTCTTGAAACTTGTACAAGTACAATTATTAGGCAGGTAAATGATATCGAAAAATTAGTAACCGAGTTTTCTGACTTTGCGAGAATGCCAACCATTATTCTCAAAAAAGAGAATATTTATAAAATTATTAAACAAGAAATTGATTCTCTAAAGATAATAAACAAGAATGTTGATTATAGACTTAAAAGTAAATATAAAAATATCATTGTCCATATAGATAAAAGTCAAATTAGAAGAGTAATAGTTAATTTATTAAAGAATTCGTTAGATGCAGTTGAAAATAAAAAAAACAAAATAATTTATGTTGAAATTATTAAAAGAAATAATTTTTTAGAAATTATTTTTAAGGATAATGGTGATGGTTTTCCAAATGATATTGATAAATTATTTGAACCTTATATTACTCATAAAAAAAATGGAACTGGTTTAGGTCTCCCAATTTGCAAAAAAATTATTGAGGATCATAGCGGTGAGATAATACTTGGAAAAAGTAAAGAATTAGGTGGAGCTTCAGTGAATATAAAACTTTTTACCCACACAAATACATGAAAAAAGACATTAATATTTTAATAATTGATGATGAAATAGATATCTGTGATCAAATAGCCGGCTTACTTGAGGATGAAGGGTATTCAACTTTTTCTGTTCAAAATAGTGATCAAGC
>CABZAL010000023.1 GCA_902523675.1 uncultured Alphaproteobacteria bacterium
CGAACATGCTAAAGACCCCTCACAAGCTCCCTCTAGATCAATATGGTTTTTATGTGCTATCTCAAGAACTGAAAGACCTGATTCGCATTCAATTTCTTTTTCTTTACCATTAGGTTCAACAAAAGTTATTTTTGGCATAATTAATCTCCACAATTATAATTTATCATAATTTTTTCCAATTAAAGCAGATTTTATTTTTTGCTTTACCCTCTTTTCAGAAAAACTCTGAGTTGCAACGTCAAGTTTTTTTAAAAAGTCTAATATACCCTCTCTATTATCTTTTTGAATTTCTTTGCTTAAAAGTTGTATGTACGAGTTTATTTTGTTCAACTCTTCAGTTGAACAGATTTCTTTTAAATCTGAATCCATTGATTGTAACTCATTTATAAACCTAGTGGCATCAATCTTTGATTCCTCCAACAGTCTTTCTTGCATGTCTAATGACGAATTTTTTATACTTTCTTCAATCATTGTTCTCATTTGTTCAATTTCCAAGTTAAATGTTGTTTTTACTTCTAGTTCTTTCTGAATAGCACTCGATTTATCAGTAGCACTCACGCTCAATAAACCATTAGCATCAACCATAAATCGAACATTTATCCTTGGAATTCCAGGAGGTTTGGGTTCAATCCCATCAAGAACAAATTCACCTAAAGTTCTATTATACTTAACCATTTCTCGTTCTCCTTGAAGAATGTGAATTTTAATTGCAGTTTGTGCTTCTTCATATGTAGTAAATTCTTGCTCTTTGACAATTGGAATTGTTGTATTTCTGTGAATTATTTTTTCCATTAAACCACCTGCTGTTTCAATTCCTAAAGATAATGGAGTAACATCTAATAGCAAGTTTTCAGTTCCATTTACGAGTCCATCAGCATGGAGTGCTGCTCCCTTCGAAACAACAAGATCAGGATCAATATCTGAAAATATTTTTAGTTGAAATCTTTCTTGAATTTTTGAAAGAAGAATTTTTAATCTCGTCGACCCCCCTACTAATATAAATCCATCGAGCTCATTTTCTTTTAAACCCGACTCTTCAAGAACCACCGTTGAAATTAAAATTGTCTTATCAAGTATTTCAGATATGGAGGTATTTAAAGCTTTTTCTGTAATTTCTAAGTTTATTTGTTTTTTATCTATTTCCAAAAATTCTTTCAAAACAGTTTCTTTTTGAAGCTTTTCTTTTAAAAGCTTTGCTTTTCTAACCAAAATAACTTTATTATTTTTGGATAAATCTTTAAACCTTAAATTAAGAAAATCCGCTGCGATCTTATTTGCGAATAATTCATCCAAATCATCTCCTCCTAAAAAGGGATCTCCACCTGTTGAAAGCACTTTAAAGACTCCGTCTGTGAGCTTTAATATAGACACATCAAAAGTTCCACCTCCTAAATCATAAACAAAATAGTTTCCTCTGGTTTTTCTTTCTAGGCCATAAGCATAAGCAGCAGAGGTTGGTTCATTTACTAGTCTTAATACTTCAAAACCAACTAATGAAGCGGATTGTTTGATAGCAAATCTTGACCTTTCATCGAAATATGCTGGAACTGTAACAACACATTTTGATATTTCTTTGCCTAGAAAACTTTCACAACAATTTTTCAAATACTTAAAAATAAGTGATGACACTTCAATTGGCGAAAGTTTTTGTTTATAATTGCCATAATTTTTTTTTGCCTCGGGATTTTCAACAAATTCTCTTTTAATTGAAAAAATTCTATTATCTAGTCCATTTTTTATATTTTTTTTAATTTGGTTTCCAACAAAAACATCTGAATCCCTGAACAAAACAACTGAAGGAATTATAACTTCGCCAAATTCATCAGTTATCATAATTACGTTTCCGTCTATTTTTACTGAGCAAACACAATTAGTTGTTCCAAAATCAATTCCGACACAGAATTTTTTTTCGCTTTCTGTGGTTTGTTCTCCTTTTATTGGTTCTTCAATTTGTAAAAGTGACATTATTTTTAATATCTTTTAGTAGTTTTTCTAAATAAGAAATTTTTACAGTTAACTTTTTTGCATCCAGAAGTTGCTCTTCAATAAAATAATTATTTAATTTTTCAACATTCTCTTTGATTGTTTGATTAATTTCATTGATTAAATTGTCTTTTTGTTTTTGACAATTTATGTTTTCTGCAACTTCTTGTAAATCTAAAACTTCAGTCAAAACTTCTAAATCATTAAATGTTTCACTTTCTTTGCTTTGTTCTCCTTTACATTTTAACAGCTCATTGGATCTGGATACTTGGTTAACAAGAGTGTTGTAGGCATTATTTAAATTAGACGCATGAATTTGCGCATAAAGAAGCTCTTTTTCTGTTGAACTTATAAACTTGTCAGGATGAAGGACCTTTTGAAGAGCATAATATTCATCTTCTAATTTACTTAAGTTAATTGAAAAATCATAGTTTAAATTAAAAAGCTTAAATGAATCCAAATCTACTGGTTTTTGAATAATACTACATTCAGAACAAAAAAACTAAATTTTTTGAATGAAGTAGAACAATTCCAACATTTAATTTCAGAATTCATTAATGACGCAAATACTAAACATGAAAAGATTCACCACAGCCACATCTGCCTTTTTCATTTGGGTTGGTGAATTGAAACCCGGATTGAAGATCGTCTTCAACATAATCCATTTTTGTACCAATTAGAAATAAGGTGGCTTTTGGATCTATGTAAATGTCGAATCCATTAGCTTTTATTTTTTCGCAAGATTCTTCGATTTTATCAACGTACTCTATAGTATAAGAAAGTCCTGAGCAGCCTTTGGTTTTAATTCCAATTTTAATGCCTTCAGAAGGTTTTCCCCTTTCCTTAAGAAGCCTTACAATCTGATTTTCTGCTTCCAAAGTCAATGTAATCATAATTATAAATTATTTCAGTTTATTCGTTTATCCTATTTTTCTTTTTATAATCATTTACAGCAGCTTTTATAGCGTCTTCAGCCAATACTGAGCAATGAATCTTAACAGGTGGTAATGCTAAATGCTTTGCTATTTCAGTATTTTTAATTTGATTTGCCTCGTTAATGTTTTTACCTTTCACCCACTCGGTTATCAATGAGCTTGAAGCAATTGCTGATCCGCAACCAAAAGTTTTAAATTTAGCATCTTCTATAATACCTTTATCATCAACTTTAATCTGCAGTTTCATTACATCACCACATGCAGGAGCACCAACAAGACCCGTTCCTACTTTTTCGGAATCTTTGTCTAAGGAGCCGACGTTTCTTGGTTTCTCATAATGATCTATTAATTCTTTACTGTAAGCCATAATATACCTCTCATTAAAAGTTAGTGTTCAGCCCACTCAATTTTACTAATGTCAATCCCTTCTTGGGCCATTTCCCAAAGTGGGCTAAGGGATCTCAATCTGTTAACCTCTTTAACAATATCATTTACAGATTTATCAATTTCTTTCTCAGTTGTAAACCTTCCTATGCCAATTCTTAGACTTGTATGGGCAAGTTCTTCTTCGACTCCTAGAGCTCTCAATACATATGAAGGCTCCAAAGAAGCTGACGTACAAGCTGAACCAGATGAAACAGCTAAATCTTTGATACCCATCATTAACGATTCACCTTCAACATATGCAAAACTTATGTTTAAGTTTCCTGGTATCCTAAATTCTGAAGAACCATTTAAATAAACATCTTTACACTTGCTAGTGATACCTTCATAAAATCTATTTTTTAAGTAAATCAGTCTTTTGTTTTCTTCATCCATTTCATCATTACAAATCCTACAAGCTTCTCCCAAACCAACACATAAAGCTGGTGAAAGCGTTCCGGAACGCATTCCTCTTTCTTGTCCTCCGCCACTCATCATGGCTTTTATTCTAACTCTGGGTTTTCTTCTTACGTATAATGCTCCAACACCTTTAGGACCATAAATTTTATGACCTGAAATGCTCATAGCATCTATGTTCATTTCATCTACATCAAGTTTTATTTTTCCTATTGCTTGAGCACAGTCAGTGTGAAAAAAGATGTTATTTTTTCTGCATAGATTACCTATCTCTTTCAAGGGTTGTATTACACCAATTTCGTTATGAACGCCCATTATTGAAATTAATAGAGTATTCTGCTTAATTGACTTTTGAAGAGCATCAAGATCAATTAAACCGTCTTGGCGAACAGGTAAATAGGTAACTTCGAAATTTTCATTTTCGTTTAAGAATCTGCAGGATTCTAATACACATTTGTGTTCTGTAACACATGTGATAATATGATTTTTTTTATCACCGTAGAAATCTGCTATTCCTTTTATAGCTAAATTATTAGATTCAGTTGCACCCGAAGTAAAAACAATTTCCTTAGGACTTGCGTTTATAATTTTCGCTACATGTTCTCTGGCAATTTCAGTAGCTTCTTCAGCCTCCCACCCATAAGAATGATTTCTAGAGTGTGGATTTCCAAATCTATCATTAAAGTAAGGAATCATTTTTTCCAAAACTCTTGGATCAAGAGGTGTTGTAGCTTGATAGTCAAGGTAAATGTTATTTGAAACTTTCATAAATAATAAATAGTGATAATTTTTTTTTTTCCAACATATTTTGTTTTAAACAGTGTAACTGGAAATGTTACCCATTATTATAATTTAATGTAAGTACATTCAAAGTCAAGAGCTTATATTAGAATAGTTCTAAACAATTTTTCACATTATTAATTTTTGAGTGCTTTAAAAATTTGTAATTAACGCATTAAGATGCCTTAATTCGAAAATTAGATAATTGCTAATACATCACTTTTCCTTCTCTGATTCCAAATCTAATTTTTTTTTTATTAAAAAGTTTTTTTCATGTAGTTTCATTTTCAAAATATCACCTTCTATTTGTTTAATTCTGGAATTAAGTTCATGTAATTCGGAAAGCAGAATTGAGATACTTTTTTTATTAGGATCATCTATTCTCCCAGTTCTTATTCCATAAGGACTGAATGTGTTAATTGAATTTTTCTCAAATTCATTTTTAACTTTTCTAGCTGGTATACCAATGTATGTTTGGTTGTCAGGAACATTTTTAAGCACAACAGCATTAGCTCCTATTCTAGAGTTGTCTCCAATTGTTATTGCACCCAATATTTGAGCGCCAGAGCCAATGATTACTCCATTTTTTATTGTGGGATGTCTTTTAACTTTCCTTTGTAGATCAGATTTTTCAGAAGGGGATATTCCTCCAAGAGTTACTTGCTGATACATTGTTACATCATCACCAACTTCTGAAGTCTCACCAATCACCAATCCTGCACCATGATCAATAAAAAAACCACTCCCAATTTTTGAACTAGGATGAATCTCTATTGCTGTGAAAACTCTAAAGACGTAACTTATAAATCTCGCAATGAATTTTAATTTAATATTCCATAAAAAATGAGAAAATCTATATCCAAGTATAGCATGAAAGCCTGGATATGTGAAAAGTATTTCAAAATATGATCTTGCGGCTGGATCTCTTGACATTGCTGCCCTAGCATCGCTAAGAATCAAAGTAAATAAATTTTTTGACATAAATTATTTATTAATATAAATATACTTTTATTTTTATTATGTCTCATTAAACGAGTCAAGTTTAGTTTTATGCCAGAAGTATTTATAAATGGACCTGTAGGAAGAATTGAATCCAGATACACTCATAATATAAATAACAATTCACCATCTATATTACTTTTACATGCTCATCCAGGACATGGAGGAAATATGAACAATCACTTATCTGTAAAATTACATAAAAATTTTTCAGATTTAGGCTTTTCAAGTTTGAGATTTAATTTTAGAGGGGTAGGTAAATCAGATGGTGAGCACGACGGAAGTGAGGGTGAGTTAGCTGATTCAGCAATTGCCCTTGATTGGATTCAAAACCAAAATCAGAGTTCAAACGAATATTGGATATGTGGAATATCGTTTGGTGCGTGGATTGGAATGCAACTACTAATGAGACGCCCAGAAATAACAAAGTTTATTTTAATTGGTCCACCTGCTGGAAAATATGACTTTAATTTTCTTGCTCCTTGCCCAGCATCAGGCATAATTTTATCTGGTGATAAAGATTCCTTAATTGACCATTCTATTCTTTCTAACTTAGTTAAAAAATTGAATTCTCAAAACAATATAATAGTTAAACATGAGATAATTAAAGGATCTAACCACTTTTTTACTAATCATGAAAATTCAGTTCAACAAAAAATTAACAACTATATTAAATCATAAAATATCTTTATTTGGATAAAAGATATCACCACACTCTACTGGCTTTTTTGTTCCTGTTGTTTCTTTAAATGAAGATTTTAATTTTTTAAATTTTCTTATTGCTAAATAAGCAAAAGCTTGGGATTCAACAAAATTTGCATCCCATCCAAATTCATCAGAGGTGTAAACATTTTTCGTTAAGCTTTTTATGTAATTTATTAAGGTCAAGTTTTTACTTCCTCCTCCGCATATAATCCATTTATTTATTTTTTTATTTATGAAAGTCTGAGAATGTACGACGATCCTTGCAGTAAAGTTTGTAAGAGTAGCAAGTAGATCAAATTTATCAAAATTTAATTTATTTTTTACAAACTCATCAATTTTAAATTCAAAATTATCAAATGATTTGGGGATTGAATTATTTACAAATGAAAACTTTAACCATTTATCGATAAGTTCATTTTGAACTTTACCTTTTGCAGCCAATCGTCCATTCTCATCATAAGGAATATCTAAATTTGACTTGCAGTAAGAATCTATTAAAACGTTACCAGGACCAATATCGCTTGCAAACATTTCACCATCTTTTAAAATCCACGTTGCGTTTGAAATACCCCCTAAGTTAACCACAGCTAAATTATTCTGTTTGTCAAAAAAAATTGCTTTATGGAATATCGGTACAAGTGGGGCACCCTGACCTCCACAATTAATGTCTGCTTGTCTAAAATTAGATACAAACGGAATATTTAAATAATTACTTAATATTTTAGCATTACCTAATTGGATTGAAATCTTTTTATTAGGTTTATGAATAAGAGTTTGACCATGAAAACCAATAATTTGTATCGTATCATTAGAAATATTAAAACTCTTCGCAAACAAATACACTTTATTTTTTAAAAACTTTTCAAATTTTTTTTCTGTTGATCTATATTCATGAGATTCACGAACTTTTTGAAAATTGTAACGATTAAAGCGGATTATTAATTTTTTGATGTCATTTTTAAGTTCTTGTGGGTAGTCATAAGTGATGTTATATTCACTATAAATTTTGTTTTTTCCATCAGATTTTATAAGTGAAAAGTCAATGCCGTCCATAGAAGTTCCTGACATAATCCCAAGTGATGTAATTATTTTTTCCAATTTGTTTACAATATTATGAATAACAATTTTATTAGTCATATTACTGAACGAGGTTTTTTTAATCAATGCACAAATATAGATTTGTTAAATTTAATTTTAAAAAAACCTTCGGTAGCATATATAGGATTTGATTGTACAGCAGATAGCTTGCACATTGGTTCATTATTACCAATAATGTTATTAAGAGCTTTTCAAAAACATGGTCATGTTCCCATAGTTCTTCTTGGAGGAGGCACAACTTTAATAGGTGACCCATCTGGAAAAGATGACACAAGAGAAATTTTGACCAATGAAAAAATTAATCAAAATAAAAATAAATTAAAAAAAATTTTTTCAAAATTTTTGTCTTTTGATAATAAAAAAAATCCAGCTAAACTTCTTGATAACTATGAATGGATAAAAAATCTAAATTACGTCAATTTTATAAGAGATATTGGAAGCCAATTTTCAGTAAACAGAATGCTAACTTTTGAATCTGTAAAACAAAGACTAGCAAGAGAACAACATTTAAGTTTTTTAGAATTTAATTATGCTATTATTCAATCTTTCGATTTCCTTGAACTTTTTAAAAAACATAATTGTAGTATTCAGTTTGGCGGCTCAGATCAGTGGGGAAATATTGTATCAGGAATTGAACTAATTAAGAAAAAAATAGGAAAAGAAACCATTGGTTTAACAACACCCTTAATGATAACTTCTAACGGTCAAAAAATGGGAAAGACTAATAAGGGAGCAATATGGCTAGATAACAATAAGTTAAATTATTATGACTACTGGCAATACTGGAGAAATGTGGATGACAAAGATGTCATTAAGTTTTTAAAATTATTCACAGAAATTGATATCAAAGAAATAAATAAATTCAGTAAATTGTCTGGGTCAGAATTAAATAAAATAAAAATTTTGTTGGCAAATGAAGTCACCAGAATATGTCATGGCGAAGAATTTGCAAAGAAAGCAGAACAATCATCAATGAAAATTTTTTCTGAAAGAAAAATTGATAAAAATATACCAGAAAGAAATAAATTAAGCATATTTAAAGAGGAACTTATAAAATTAAAAAGCCTAAAAGAATATCTTGTTTTGCTAAAATTATCAAAATCATTAGGAGAATCAAAAAGGTTAATAGAAAATGGTGGAGTAAAAATTAATAATAAAAAGATTCTCGATAAAAATTACATAATTAAAGAAATCGATTTCAATAATAATTTAATTAATGTTTCTGTTGGAAAAAAAAGAAACGGTTTGATTGAAATTTGCTAATTTATTCAGTTTTAAATAAATTTTTTATTAAACTAGGAACTAAAACTGAAACAGGGTTAAAATTGATATCAAACTTTTCATTTTCTTTTTTTAATTCAAAGGAAGCAGCTAATATTCCTTCTTCAGGAGAACCTGCCGTAATGATATCTCCAACAACTGGCAAACTAGTCAAAAGAGTATTTATAGTATAAGCGGGAATAAGTGTTCCATCAGCCTGAAAATTAGCCGTATACGAATCAAAACCTCCTTTAAAAGTCAAGCCTAAATCACTTCCTCTAATTATGCCTTCAGAAAATTTTATATCACCATCACTAAAAGTAAAATTTGAATTTAAGCTATCAAAAAAAATGCCTCCATCTTTTAATTTTTGTTCTATTCCATCTAAAGAAAAAAGGGTCAGTACTTTTGCAAAAAAAGGAGTATCATAAGCGACAAAATCTTTTACTTTGATATTGCCAACATAATTTTTGTCGTCATCTCGTTCTGCTTCTACATATAAAGTTCCAGATTTTAAATTTGGATTGATTTCAAATACATTCAGAAATTCAGAAGCATCATCAGATGTAATAGATAACTTTTTATTCTCATTTTCATTATAAATTCGTATGTCATTGTTTACAGATTTTTGCGTTTTAAAATTTATGTTTAACTCACTAAATTTAGAGTTCTCTAATGTTCCATTAAAAGAATTCACAAATATCTTTTTTTTTTTTAGAACTAAACTGTTTGTAGTAATATTAAATTTCACTGGAACACTATTCTTTTTGGTGGAGTTATTGTTTTCTAAAACCTTCATAAGGTTTAAATTTGAACCAGAAAAATCAGCTTTCCAGAAATTTTTCTTTTTTCTTATTTCAGCACTAAAATCTTGAGAGGGAGATTTTATCGAATGAAAAATAATTTCACTTAGCTCATTATTATATTTTCTTGACTCGACAAATAATTTTAAATCTTTTGTATTAATTTTGAGTTCAAATCTTTCATTTATTTTCTTTATACCAGAAAGTTGAAATTTTAAATCTCCTTGGAAAAAATTGTGTTTCAAACTAAAAAACGTAAAAAAAGCAGATAATCCATCAGTCGGTCCTTCTCCAATAACTTCATAATTATCATTTTTTAAATTGTAATTATAAGTTATTGATAAAGGTATAAATCCCTCATTATCTTCAACAAAATCAGCAAAATAGTCATTTAAAATTAAAGGATCGAAATTAACATCTATACTCATATTATTTTGAAAATTTTGTGTTTCATTTAGGTATTCTATTCCAGAAAATTTAATACTCATTTTTTGAAAATCTGCATTTCCATCATAATCAAATCTATCACTCATAATGTTGATTTTAATATTTACTTTTTCCAAATTATAATTTTTAAAAAAGTTAGGAATCTTAGAATTGTTATAATCAAGCTGACCCTCATACACTATATCATTAAACTTTAAATCAACTAAAAGTGGAAAATTTAAATTTAATTTAAGAACTGGATTACCATCGAATTTGCTAATTCGTTTTATACTATCCGGGTTAAAAAAAATTTTTTCTAGATAAGTTGTTAAATTATAGTTGTTCCCAGTAATTTTCAATTGAATATCTGCCATTTCAATTTCTTTATCAAAATCATAAAGTTTCACACTGGCATTATTTAAAATTAGCTTATCAGACACACCTGAAAAAATATCAAATTTAAATTCTGTCCCATTAAAACTTGCATTACCCTCAAGCTCTTTTACCAATGGTTTACCCTCAGAATACCTAATCTTAGTATTGGAAAAATTAAACTTCAGTGAAGAGTTTTCTACTAATCCTTTTTTATCGTAATTTACTTTAAGGCTTAATTCGTTAATGTCTCCACTAGCATTTTCAGAGATCCATTTTTTAACTGAGTTTTTATAAAATTGAGGCCAAAAGATCTTAATTTTTTCAAGTTTGATTTCGGATATGTTTATTTTTAAAAATTTATTTATATAATTTTTGTGCGAAAAGCTATGCGTAATTTTAAATTTTGAATTTTTTTCAAAGAAGTCAAAACTTAGTGAAGTAAAATTTTTATCTGAGCTAATATTAATTTTACCTCTATTAAAATTAAGTTCTTCTTTTCTTCCTTCAAATGTTTTTATAATTTGTGAATTGAATTTTAAGCTTGAGATATTTTTAAAAGTTTCTGCATCACTATCAAAACTTAAGGAATATTTTCCGTTCAAAATAATACTTGATTCAACTAAGTCGAATGTTTCTAAATACCTTTGAGGAATATCTAAATTAAAATCCTCGAAAGAAAAATCAATCATGAATTTTCTATTTTTTTTTTTAGCATTTAAAGTAGCAAATGATTTTAATTTTTCATTTTGCTCAATTAAAGCAGACATAATAAAATCATTCTTTTTTTTTTCTATTTTCAAATCTATTCTTGAAAACAAATAATGTTCACTGTCAGATAATTGAATTTTCAACTTTGAATT
>CABZAL010000024.1 GCA_902523675.1 uncultured Alphaproteobacteria bacterium
TAGTTTAATAATTTTTACAATTTGTGAGTCATTAAAAATCTTTCTTACTGGAACATTTTCAATTATGGCTTGTTTTTCCCTAAATTCTGAAATTTTTTTTAGAATTTTTTTTTCGAGACTATACTTTGGATTTACTTTAACTCTTTTCCAGGCTTCTTTTGTTTTGTTAAAGTATTGTTTTTTGCTTATTAGTTTTGCGTGCATTTGGTCGATCCAATCTTTTCTATTATATTTCATTAATCTTGAGATGATTTTTTTGTAAAGATGAATTAAATATTTCACGTCATTAGAAGCATATACAATTTGAGCCTTACTAAGTGGTCTCTTTCTCCAATCTAATCTCTGATTTTCTTTAAAAATTTTTATTGCTAATAAATCTCTGCATATCTTTGCATAACCAGACGATAGCTTAAAGCCTAAAGGTAGTACACCAATTTGCGTATCGAATATATTTTTAGGAATTATATTAAATAAATTACTGAAAATTTCTAAATCCTGTCTTCCAGAGTGAAAAATTTTTAAAATATTTTCATCTAAAAGCAGTTTTTTTATTAAACTAAAATCGACTTTATTTTCTAAACAATCAATTATAACAGTTCTGCTATCATTGGACATCTGAATTAAACACGGTATTGGTTTATAAGTTTCGACCCAATGGAACTCGGTATCTATTCCTAAACATTTATTCTTTTGACATTCATGATAAAATTGTTTTAATTGGCAATTATTTATTATTAACACTAGATAAATTTAGCATTAAACAAGTTCAAAATCAAAATTAGTATGAATCAATATAGATCTCACAATTGTTCAGAAATTTCAAAAAAAGATATAGGGAAAGAAGTAAAAATTTCTGGTTGGCTTAATAAAAAAAGAGATCATGGTGGTCTATTATTTTTAGATTTAAGAGATAACTATGGAATAACACAATGTGTTGTGGACACAGAACACGATGATTTTGATAAAGTTGAGTCAATAAGATTGGAAAGCGTATTAAGTGTGACAGGTTCTGTGGTTGAAAGATCAGACGAAACAATTAATAGAAATATATCGACCGGAGAGGTTGAGATAAAGATCAAATCTTTTGAAGTATTAAATTCGTCAGAAGTGATACCATTTCAAATTTCACAGGAAGATGATGCTCCAGAAGATCTAAGATTAAAGTATAGATTTTTAGATTTAAGAAAATCGAGACTTCATAAGAATATTTTACTTAGATCTAATGTTATTAGCGCTTTTAGAAAAAAAATGACAAGTCGAGGATTCGCTGAAATTCAAACTCCCATATTATCATCATCATCTCCAGAAGGTGCAAGAGATTTTTTGGTACCTAGTAGATTACATAAAGGAAGATTTTACGCCCTTCCTCAAGCACCTCAAATTTTTAAACAGCTACTAATGGTTGGAGGTTTTGATAAATATTTCCAAATTGCGCCATGTTTTAGAGACGAAGATGCTAGAGCAGATAGATCTCCAGGTGAATTTTATCAATTAGATTTTGAGATGTCTTTTGTATCACAAAGTGAAATATTTGAAATGATTGAGCCAGTTATTTTTGAGGTATTTAGAGAATTTTCTATCAATAAAAAAATCTCACCACCACCATTTGAAGTGATTAAATTTTCGGAGGCAATGGATATATTTGGAACCGATAAACCAGATTTAAGAAATCCTCTGATAATTCAAGATTTTTCAAAAGAGTTTCTCGATTCAGGATTCAAAATTTTTGAGGATAATTTAAAAAAAAATATGGTTATTAAAGGTATCAAAGTTCCAAATAGCTCAAAAAAACCAAGGACATGGTTTGATAAATTAAATAAATGGGCAAGAGATCTAGGACAAAAAGGTTTAGGGTATATTATATTTGATGATGATGAGGCAAAAGGCCCAATTGCAAATAATCTTAAGAAGGAAAAACTTAGTATTATTATAGGTAATGCAGCTTTAAAAAATGGTGATTGTTTGTTTTTTATATCAAATGAAAGACGTAACGCAGAAAAATTTTCTTCTTTTGCAAGAGAAAAATTATGTGATGAGATTAACTTAAGAGAAAAAGGTTCATTTAGATTTTGCTGGATAGTAGATTACCCAATGTTTGAATTTAATAATGAAACCAAGAAAATTGATTTCAGCCATAATCCATTCTCTATGCCTCAAGGTGGGATGGAAGCTATTAAAAATTATAACCCACTTGAAATTATAGCCTGGCAATTTGATATTGTATGTAACGGAATTGAGCTATCTTCAGGAGCGATTAGAAATCATAAACTAGATATTATGATTGAGTTATTTAAAATTGCGGGATATGAGGAAAATGATATTAAGAGACAATTTGGTGCAATTTACAATGCTTTTAAATTTGGAGCACCACCTCATGGAGGAGCTGCGCCAGGAATTGATAGAATTGTGATGTTACTTGCTGAAGAAATTAATCTAAGAGAAGTTGTTGCATTTCCATTAAACCAACAGGCAGAGGATTTGATGCTTGGTTCACCTAATCTGATAGCTAAGAATCATTTAAAAGAATTAAGACTTAAAATTGAGGAGAACAAAAATGACTAGACTGAAATCACATGTTTTTTTTATCTTATTTTATTTTCTAATGAATCTGAAAGTTTATTCAAATGATCTAAATTTAGTATCCTATCAAAGTCTTTATGAAATTTCTCTAGACAAGGATAGAAAAGTTAAAAATCCTCTTGGGCAAACTTCTATTAAAAAAGCTGATGGGGAGTTGCTAATTGACTGGTTTGACAATTGTACGTCTTGGGTATCAAATCAAAGAATGCTAGTTAATTTTACAAATTCTAATGGAGTTGGCACCGTTAGTGATATTAATTATTCTTTAGATGAAACTTACGATTCTAAAAATATGAGTTTTGCATTACAGGTTAAACAAAACAATCAAATAGTTGAGCAATTTAGAGGTTCTGGGAAAAGAACAGATACTACTTTAATAGAATTATTCAACCCAGAAGCAGAAAATCTTAAATTTTCAAATGAAATAATTTTTCCTCATGAGCATTTAAAAAGAATTATTAAGCATCTCGGTAATGATTCAGGTATTGTCTCATATAAAGTTTATGAAGGCAGTATTCCAAAAAATTTTTTAAATATTTCATCTTTTATAAATGAAAAAAGTGAAAAAGATAAATTTAATTTCCCTTCAGGAGTAGAGAACAGATTCTGGTCAGTTAGGATGGCATATTATGAAGGTGATACAAATACACCACAAATGGAATTAACAGCTAAAATTAATAAACAAGGTATTGTAAGTTCTTTTAAGTACGATTATCCTGAGTACTCGTTAACTATGAAGCTCAAAAAAATTGCACTTAGAAAAGTTAAGTGTAACTAAATTACTTAATTTTTTGTTCCTTGAAAAGAACATGTTTCTTTACTTTTGGGTCATACTTCTTAAGTTCTAATTTTTCAGTCATTTGTTTAGGGTTTTTATTTTTAACATAAAAATATCCAGTTTTTGCTGAACTAACTAGTTTAATTTGTATGGTATTGGTTTTTGCCATAGTACTTTTATAAATTAATTTTCTTTGCTGTCAAGAGGAACTATCATCAACAGATATTTGAAATGCGAGAAAAGCACCTTTCATTTTAGGAAGAAGCCAGATACTCAGAATTATTGTCAACATTGGCCAGATTACTAGTTGAATCCATAGTGGAGGAGGAGGATTTAATTTTTCCAAGAACAATATGCACGGAATAATAAGATGGCCAACAACAAAAATTGTGCAATAAGCAGGACCATCGTCAGTTCTAAATTTTTTAAAATTTGTATTACACTCTGAACATCTGCTCTTTAATTTAATGTATGAAATAAATATTGGTTTTTTTCCACAAACAGGACAATATTTATTAAAACCTCTTTTGATATGTAAGAATTTTGATTTTTTTTTTTTAATTTTCATGACGAACTTTTTCTAATGAAATTAGGCCTTTTTCTATATTATTTTTTTTTATTTTAAAGGAAACTTTTTGACCAATCAAAAATTTAATTCCTTTATTTTTTCCTTGAATACAATTTTTTTTTATATCAAAGAAATTATAATCACTGTTTATGTTTTTGATTCGTGCTAATCCAGAAAATGGTAATTCACTGGACTTTATGAAAATACCAAATTCAGTTACACCATCTACAAAGCCTAAAAAAAATTTCTTTTTAATTTTAGATAAATAAATACAACAAGCTTTTTCTGTTATTGATCGTTCTATATTTTCACTTTTTTTTTCTTGTTCTAGTAAATGATTACACAACATTTTATTAATACTTCTATATTTATTAGTTCGATTGTTAGAAATAAAGTCGCAAATTTCTCTATGTACTACCAGATCAGAATATCTTCTTATGGGTGAAGTAAAGTGTGTATAACTTTTAAGAGCTAAGCCAAAATGACCCTCATTATTAAAATCATAAGTAGCCTTAGATTGAGATTTTAAAATAATATCTTTAAATAAATTATAATTTTTATTTTTTTTATTTTTTAAAATTCTATTGAATTCAATATTTAGGTTTGAATTTTCCTTGAATACGTCTTTCTTTAATATCTTAAAAAATTCCTTCAATTTAAACATTTTTTCAGCAGAGGGTTTATCATGATTTCTATAAAGGATATTAATTTTCTTTTCTTTAGAAAATTCAGCAATTGCTTTATTGGTGATGATCATAAATTCTTCAATTAATTTCATCGAAACAAGTGATTTTTTTTTTGAAAACGCAAAGTTATTTTTATCATGTGATTTTTTAATTTCAAATTCGTCTGTTTCAAACTCAATTTTTCCTCGTTTAAAACTTCCTTTTTTTAATGAACTGTAGGCTTTGAACATATTATCAACGAGTGTACCTATATTTCTCTCTAAAAAACTTTTCTTATCAATATGATTTTGAACTTCATTATAAGTCAGCTTTGCTCTTGATTGAATTATACCTCTTGAGATTTTTGTTTTTATGATTGATCCTTCTAAATTTATTTCAATTTCAACTACTAAACATAATCTTTTTTTGTCCGGCACTATTGAACATAAATTATTAGAGAGGAGCTCTGGTAGCATTGGAATTACCATACCTGGAAAATAAAATGAATTAGCTCTTTCTTTTGCTTCGCTATCAAGCGCAGTGTTCGCTTTTACATAATATGATACATCTGCAATTGCAGTCATTATGATAAAACTCTTTTTTTTTTGAAAAGCATACACAGCATCATCAAAATCCTTACTGTCTTCTCCATCTATGGTGACGAATGGGATGTGAGTATAATCTTTATGACTGTTAGGTTTTGAGGATAGCTTTTCAAAATCACTTAATTTATAGCTGTTCTTAAATTTCGTTCTTAAACGATTTTGTTTTATTTCTTTTTGAATTATAAAATTTAAATCTAAGAAATTAGTTTTATTTTTTTTTAAAGTTTTTGTTTGTTTTTTTCTCTTTAGCATTAATTATATTCAAAGCTTCCTCTAGATTGATGTCTTTTATATTATATTTTCTTGGGACTGTGAAAGTTAAAGGTTTTTTTTTTCCATCTTCTATTTCTAAGAAATAACCAAATCTTGCTTTTTTTAGTTTGATCATTAGTTTTGTTTTAGGTTCGAAACCAATTTCTATACCTTTATTAAGGTTCTCCTTTTCTGTAATTAATTCTAATGCTCTATTAAGTCCAATAAATAAAACATCATCTTCTTTTAAATTTACAAAAATTGGTTTAGGAGTTGTTTCGTGTTTTATATATGGTCCAAATGGGCCTATAGCAGCTATTATTTTTTTTTCAGTTTCAGGATGATGTCCAATTAATCTTGGAAGTTTTAATATTTCTACGGCTTCTTCAAGATTTATAGATTCAGCTGATTTATTTCTAGGAATTGCTGATCTTTTGATTTCTTCTTTTTCTTCACTTTCCAATTCAAGATAAAGTCCATACCGACCTTTTTTTATTTTTATTAGCTTATTAAATTCAGGATGAATGCCTAAAGTCTTTTCTCCTTCTATGAGAGTTTCTTGGAGATCTTTATCGTCTAAACTATTACTATATTTACAGCCATCACTTTTATTATAGTTCGAACAACCAATAAATGGTCCGTTAAACGCAAACTTTATTAAAACTTCTCCAGTTTCGCATTTCGGACATTTTTTACTTTTTAGTAATTCATCACTTTCTTTATTAATGATGTCAATAACATCAGAAATACTTTTTTTTTCAACATCTGTTACTGTATTATTCAAGACTTTAAGAAAGTTTTTCAGAACTTCTTTCCACTCAATTTCTGCTTTTGAGATTAAATCTAGTTGTTTTTCTAAGTCAGCTGTAAACTCATATTCAACGAAATCATTAAAAAAGTTTTCAAGAAATTTTGACAAGATTTTACCTTTGGCATTTGGGATTAATGCTTTATTTTTGATTTCAACATAATTTTTCTCTTTTAACTTTTTAATTATAGAAGCATATGTTGATGGTCTACCTATGCCTAATTCTTCAAGTTTTTTTATTAGACCAGCTTCGGAAAATCTATTGGGTGGTGAGGTAAATAACTGCTTTTTTTGAGAACTAACAAAATTTAATTTTTCTTTTTCAGAGTTTATAGCGGGTATTTCTTTATCTTTTTCTTTAGAATCTATGAAATTATAGACCTTTTTAAAACCTTCGAAAATCGGAACACTCCCCGATGTTTTAAATATCAGTCTGTTACTCTCAACAAATATTGTCGTTTCTTCACTTACACTTGGTTTCATTTGAGAAGCAACTGTTCTTTTCCAAATTAAATCATATAATTTGAATTGTTCAGAATTTAGATTATCTTGAACGTCTTTTGGTAATTGTTTTAAATTTACAGGGCTAATTGGTTCATGAGATTCTTGAGCGAATTTAGCCTTATTTTTATAGAAATTTATTTCATCTGGTGCGTAATTTTCACCATATATGGATTTAATTAGGTCTCTGCATAAACTAATCTTGTCATTGTTAAGCACAATTGAATCAGAACGAGGGTATGTTATTAGGCCCTGTTCGCTATCTTTGTAAGCACTTCCATCAAAAAGTTGTTGTGCAATTGAAGTGGTGAGAGCTGAGGAAAAACCAAGCTTAGATGATGCGTCTTGAAGTAATGTTGATGCTGAAAACGGTGGATAGGGGTTTCTTTTTTTATTTTTTCTTTCTATTTTTATAATTTTGAAGGTTTCCTGAATCTGAGATACTATTTCGTTAGCTTCTTTTTCACTGATAACTGAATATTTTTCGACTTTCATGTCATTTTGTTTTATTAACTTAAATAAAAATTTATCTTTTTTGATATTTTCTAACTCAACACTTATTTCCCAAAATTCTTTCGGAACAAACTTGTCAATTTCCATTTCTCTATTTGCCAATAACCGCAAAGCTGGAGATTGTACTCTCCCAGCACTTTTACCAAAAATAGTTCTCCTTTGCGTAATAGGTGAAATTCTGTAACCAAAAAACCTATCTAGAAACCTTCTTGCAATTGCAGCGTTAACTAAATTTATGTTAATTTTTCTGGGATTTTCAATTGCACTTAAGACTGTTTGTTTATTAACTTGATTAAATTCAATTCTCGAAAATTTTTTATTATCATACAATTTTTTTTCCTTACAAATTTCAAGAAGATGCCATGCAATTAGTTCACCTTCACGATCCGGATCTGGTGCTAAAAAAATTTCATCAGCTTTTTTGACTAACTTCAAAATAGGATTGATCTTATCACTATCAACTTCCCATTTTTCAACACTAAAATTATTCTTTTCATCTATACCCATGCCACTTTTAGGAAGATCTCTAAAATGTCCTATGCTGGCCACAACTTCATATTCAGACGTTAGATAACCTTTAAGAGTTTTTGCTTTTGCTGGAGATTCTACAACTACTAATTTCATATTTATTACATTTCAGTCTTTTTATAATTTCGAAAAATAATTTGTCAAAATTTAATTTATTTTTAATTTAATTTTTGATTCTTTTTTATTAAAAATCCGAATAATGTTGTCTTTATGTTTAAGAAATATAAGAATATTAAGACCTAATAATAGAATAGAAAAAGAATTAGATTCTATAAAAAAATTATAACCTAATATTGAAATTGAAGCAACTAACGCAGATAAAGAAGAGTACTTTGTAAAAATTGCCGTTATAATCCAAATAATTAAAAAAAATAAACCATGAATTATAGAAATAGAAAAAATAATTCCAATAAATACAGCGATACCTTTCCCACCTTGAAATTTTAACCATACTGGAAATACATGACCTAAAAATAAAGCGATTGACGCACTTGAAAAAAAATCTGGATTTATTGAAACGATATACTTCAAAGTTATAATGGATTTTACAAAATCTAAAAATAAAGTCAAAAGTCCTAATTTCCATCCACTTAATCTTAAAACATTGGTAGCACCAATATTTCTAGATCCATGTAATCTGGGATCTTTTTTCTTACTAATATATGAAATTACTACACCAAATGGAATTGAACCAATAAGGTAGCTTAAAAAAATTATTGCAAAAAAAATCATTTTATGTCAAACACTAATCTACCATCGATAAAAGTCATCAAATTTTTTCCTTCAACTAACATACCATCAAAAGGTGTATTTTTTGATTTGCTATAGAATTTTTCAGGATTAATTTTCCATGGTTTTTCCGAATCAAAAACTATTATGTCTGCTTCCGCTCCTTTTTTTATTTCTCCGCTTCTAAGACCAATAATTTTTGCTGGATTGTTAGTCAATAATGAAATAACTTTACAAATGTCTAAACCATATGTTTTTACTAAAGTTAAAGATAAACTAAGTAAAGTTTCTAAACCAACAGCACCATATTCGGCTTGATTAAAAGGCAATCTTTTTGCATCTTGATCCTGTGGAGTATGATCGGAAACGATAGCATCAATAGTACCATCTTTTAAACCCTCGATAATAGCAAGTCTGTCACTTTCATTTCTTAATGGCGGAGAAAGTTTTGCAAATGTTCTATAATTTTCAATAGCCAATTCATTTAGCACGAAATATGGAGGTGCAGTATCACAGGTAACTTTCAATCCCTCATCTTTAGCTTGTCTGATAATTTGTACAGCAGAATTTGTAGAGATATGACTGGCATGATATCTTGAATTAGTTTCCCTGACTAACCATAAATCTCTTTGAATCATCATAGCTTCGGTGTACGATGGTATACCTCTTAGTCCCAGTCTAGTTGAAATTTCCCCTTCATTTACCACTCCGTCATTACTTAGAGAAATCTCCTCAGGATGTTGAATAATTAATCCATCAAATGATTTGGCATAAGTAAGTGCCCTTCTCATAACTCTTGTATCAGCAACTGCTTTTATGGCGTCAGTAAATCCCAGGGCTCCAGACTCATGCATTAATTGTAATTCAGAAATTTCTTTTCCTTTTAAGTCTCTCGTAATCGATCCAATGCAAAAAATTTTTGCTAACGCTACTTCTCTTGCTTTTCTTTTAATTGAGTTGATTAATGCAGGACGATCAATAACTGGATTCGTATTAGGCATACAAATAAACGAAGTAATTCCTCCACAAACTGCAGACTTGGAAGCGCTTTTAATGGTTTCTTTATGTTCTTGACCAGGTTCCCTAATTTGCACTCTCAAATCTATAATTCCTGGTGCAATAGACAATCCTTTACAATCTATAATTTCAAAGTTATTGAATTTCTTAGCATTTACGTGATCACCAAAATCTTTAATAATTTTATTTTCGATTAAAAGACCACTATTTTTTAATTCCTTATTAGGTAGTATGATATTTGCGTTTAAAAGAGCGAAATTCTTTTTTGTTTTTTTATTTAAATTAAATATTTTTTTCTCCATTATTCTAGTAATGCTTTAAGACATGCCATTCTTACCGCAACTCCCATTTGAACTTGTTCAAAAATAGCTGACCTGTCAATGTCATCAGCTAATTCTGAATCAATTTCAACACCCCTGTTCATTGGTCCAGGATGAAGGATTAAAGCATCAGATTTAGCAAACTTCAATTTTTCTCTATCCAATCCGTAGAACCTGAAATATTCACGAATTGATGGAACATATGACCCCGACATTCTTTCTAATTGAAGTCTTAACATGATAATAATATCAACATCTTTAAGACCCATTTTCATGTTGTAAAAAATTTTTACACCCATATTTTCTATATGGTTTGGAACTAAAGTAGCTGGTGCAATTACACGAACTTCTGCGCCTAAAGTATTTAAAAGATGAATATTTGATCGAGCGACTCTACTGTGAAGTATATCTCCGCAAATAGCTACTTTAAGGCCACTAATGGTTTTCTTTCTTCTTAAGATAGTAAGAGCATCTAACAATGCTTGAGTTGGATGTTCATGGGGACCATCGCCAGCATTGATGACACTACAATTAACCTTTTCTGAGAGTAGTTTTACTGCTCCAGCATCATTATGTCGTACAACAATTATATTAGGTTGCATCGCGTTTAATGTCATTGCTGTGTCAATTAAAGTTTCTCCTTTTTTTATTGAACTTGAACCGAGAGAAATATTCAGTATATCTGCTCCAAGTTTTTTTCCTGCTAGTTCAAAAGATGTTCTTGTTCTTGTTGAATTTTCAAAAAATAAATTAATACATGTCCTATTTTTTAAAAAATTTAGTTTATTT
>CABZAL010000025.1 GCA_902523675.1 uncultured Alphaproteobacteria bacterium
TCAAAATTTAATCTAGAATTTCTAATTAATTGTTTTTTTTCAAGAAAACTTTTAAGGTTATGGTAACTAAGTTCAAAAAAACTAAAGTAATTAGATGCTGCAATTGATTTTATGTTAGTTTTTTTAAGTAAAGATTCAAAATCGCTTTTTCTTGATGCCCCACCAACAGCAATGATAGGTAACTGATCATTTATAACACTCAAATACATATCTATACAGAAACCCTTCTTTGTTCCATCATATTCAATATTATTTAAAAGCACCTCACCTACACCCATTTTTTTTAATTTAGTGACCCATTCATTAAGTTCTAAATTAGTTTTTATTATTCCTTTTTTTACAACAAAATATTTTTTCTTCTTTTTATCATACAAACAATTTACTGAAACAACTACTGATTGACTTCCATACTTTTGTGTAATTTTTTTTACCTCCAATGGATTTGAAAAAGTTAATCCGTTTAAAATTATTCTATCTGCACCAACTTTGAATATTTTATCCGCCTCTTTTAATGAAGAAATACCTCCGCCTACAGCTAAGGGTGTGAAACACGTTTTAGTAAATTTTTTAATATTATTTAAGAATTGCGTTTTTATTTTTGTTGTATTTTTACCAATATTAATAACACAAAGTTCATCTAGATCCCATTTACCGTATCTTTCCAAGAAAAAAGGTAATTTGCCAATTGGTAAGAAATTTAAAAAATTTTCAGCTCTAACAACCTTTCCTTCATTAACTAATATAACGGGAATTATTCTGATAATATTATTTTTGTTTCTCATTAAGAAAGAATTTAATAAAATTTAGTCCAACCTGATGGCTCTTCTCTGGGTGGCATTGAATACCATAAATATTGTTCTTGTTTACAAGTACTGGGAAAGTTTTGCCATTATTCTTACTGACCCCAACTACAATATTTTCATAGACATCACAGACGTAACTATGATTAAAGTAAAAAAAATCACCATCTAAAAAGTTAAATTTTTTTTCTTTTGTAATAAGTTTGCACCACCCTATGTTTGGACGAAAAATATTTCTACCTAATTTGTCTTTTGAATCCATTACCTTTCCCTTGAGTAAACCCAGTCCATCTGTTTTTATATTTTCAAAGCCAACTTGAAATAAGATTTGCATTCCAACACAAATTCCTAAAAAAGGTTTTTTTTCTTTTATCCATTTAGTAATATACTTATCCAGATTATTTTTTTTTAATTGTTTCATAACATAGTCAAATGATCCAACTCCTGGGAACACCAAATATTCAACATCAAATTTTCCGTCGTTTTTTATTTTTACAGTTTTTGATCCCAAAAATTTTAAAGCGTATTCTACAGATCTGTAATTACCACCGTCAAAATCAATTATTCCTACCTTTTTTTCATTTAATACCATTAATTTTACCGTCTAAAATTAGCTCCTCATAAACTATTATGTCCTTTGGTGAGTCAACTTCCCCCCAATCACCTTTTATTTTTATTCCAGTTATATTAATTTTTTTATCGATTAATATTTGAAGAATTTCAGTCATACTAATTTTTTTAACTTTTTTTTCATCGATAGACTTTATTATCTTTTTTGCTTTATACCATCCTTTTGGAGTAATTTTTAGTAACCCCATATATTGCCCATTAACTGAATCTATATCTTTAATCCTTCCACCAATTTTTTTTACTGATTTATTTTTTATAAAAAAATTTTCTGCATCTAATTTGACATCAGAAAACCTTTTTTCCCAAATTTTTTTCCAGTCCTCATCATAAGTTACCGATATATATGCTTTGCTATTTATTATTTTTTTTAAGTGAGATTGTTTAAAAAAAATATCTGAGTAACAAATAATACATGTTTTTTCTGAAAGAAGTTTTTCAGCTAAAGTAAGTGAGTAAAACATATTTGTTTTTCTCCAAGAATTGTTATGGATTCTGAAATATTTATAATTTTTAAAATATTCACTCTTATAACCTGTAACTATATGAATATCTTTTATATTTTCTCTCTCAAAATTTTCTAGTATCCTACTTATGAGTGATCTGCCCATAATTTTTACAAATGATTTTGGCTTTTTATTTGTCAGTGGACCAAGTCTTGAGCCTCTTCCTGCTGCTAAAATAATTGCTCTCATACTTTAGAAAAAATTCTTTTTATAAATTTAACGTCTTCATTACTAAAAGGTAAATTTCTTTCAGGATGCCACATTATTCCATACCATTGATAACTTTTATGAGCCATTGATTTTATTACTCCATCTTTTGATTTAGAAGTAATTTCGAAAACATTTCTTAAGTCTTTTATTGACCAATCGTGGTAACTATTAACAAATCTTTTTTTTTTTTTTGAAAAAATTTCGACTTTTGTACCTGCATGATTTTTAATTCTTTCAAATTTTCCTTTATAGTACTTATGCATCATTTGCATACCTCTACATACACCAAGTACAGGTAGTTTTTTTTTTTTTGACATTTGTAATAAAAACATCTCCATTTCATCACGTAATTTATATTCACCGTTACATTCAATAAGACTATTTCCTCCAGATAAAATCAAACCATTAAGATAATTTTTATTTAAAAATTCTTTTAGTAATTTTTTTTCATATGGTAATGCAATTAAATTAAAACCTGCCTTCATTGCAAATAAGAACCAATTTGCATCTAGAGATAACAAGGTATTACCATAGTTATTTTTTATAATATTTTGCGTTATACCTAAATTCTTCAACTTATTTTTTTTCTGCTTCTATAAATAATCTATAATACTGACCTGATTTTTTTTCTTCAACTGATCTCAAATTAAACAATTTTTTTATTTTATTGTAAGCACTCTCAGAATTTTTTTTATTAGCAAAATCTGGAGAATCAGAATTCTTTGGATAACTGACAGATTCAAAAATAAAAATTCCTTTTTTCTTCAAAAAAAAATCTATTTTTTCAAAGTATTTATTAGGATTTCCTCTTTGATACTTATCAGTTGTTTGATAAGCTGCCAATGATGTTATAAAATCATATTTTTTTTTTAAATTAAGATCTTCAAATTTTTTACAGAATAAATTAACTTTTAATTTTTTCTTTGTGATTTTACACAAATATCTATTAACAATCTTACCAATTTCTATAAATTCCTTAACATGATCACATCCTGAAGAATCATTGAAATATCTTGAAAATTCATTTACAAAAAAACCAAAATTACAACCAATATCAAACGAGCTTGATTTCTTATTATAAAATTTTTCTAATTCCATATCTTTTATTCTTTTTTCAACAGACCATCGTAGTCCTTTAAAATTTATAAAATCATATGATTGATAAGGTCTTCCTCGAGAATTAGGTGCTCTTGAATAACTGAAGTCATTTTTACAGACCTCCTCATAAAGTTTTTTATAAATTTCTAAATGAAGATTTAATAACAAATATTTATTAGCTATTTTTTCGTTATAGTTCATTTTGCTATGAAGTAAGTTCAAAATATATTAATTTGAATTGTATCGCAACTACTTAACTACTCTTAAATTTTTAGAAAATGGATATAAACTAAGCTTGATTATTCGCAAAGATTGAAAAATAAATTTTATTGTATGAGACTCCGTCGAATTTAAATTCATTTTTTAGTTCAGCTTCTTTAATAAAACCATTCTTCAAAAAAAAATTGATAGATTTTATATTCCCGGAAACGACTGAAGATTTTAATTTATTCATTTTTAGATCTTCAAACACAATTTTCTTAATTTTTTTTAATACTTGGCTTCCAATTCCTTTTCTGTAAAGATTTTCTTCACCTATCAAAATTTTGACCTCTACAGTTTTGTGTGTTGTACTTATATTACTTAACTCAACACAGCCAATATGTTTTTTACGAAAAAATATAGCGTAGATTTTACAAGACTTTAACTTTAATTTATTCTTAACAAATTTTAGTTGCGAATTAATAGTATGTTTTTTAAAACTTTTATCACTAAACTCATTTATTTTTTTATCATTTAGCCAATTAACCCATGTTTTAGAAACAAGAGAAAGATTTTCTATGAGTTGTAATTTTATTTGGACCACTAACTTGTATGTGTAATTTGTTTTTGCAAGCAATCAAATTCAATATATTTTTGTTTCTTTAGGCTACTAAAAATCTTTTCTCCAACACCAATTATAGCAGGAATAGATAATTCCATTGCTCTCACAGCCATATGCGAATTAGGTCCACCATAACATGTAATAAAGGCTGCAATTTTTTTATCAAAAAGCCAATCAAATCCAGGGTCTGCATTTTCTATTAAGATTATTTTTTTTTTTAATTTTTTAAAATTTTTTTGAACTTCAATGTTCTCTAATGAACCTTTAACTTTCTTATTTGTGATAAAATTTGGAGAGGAATCATCTAATGAAAAAAAATAAAAATTTTCTTTTTCAAAAATTAAATTTGGTAACATAATTGATTTAGTAAAACTATATTCTTTTTCTCCTAAAGCAATTAGTTCTTTTAGTAGTTTTTTTATGTCTGACGAATATGAAAAAGAACCTAAAAATTTCTGAAAGTTTACATAAGATAACTCTTCTCTAGTGAAACCCAACTTTTCACCATATTTTATCAATAATGATAATATTTTACTTATAGACTTTGTGAAAACAAATTTACTATATTCTCTTCCTTCAATAGCTGCTTTCATAAATTTAAATAAACTTTCACTGGTATGGTTTATTTGGTTTATGTCCAGAAGTATCTGTATTTTTTTAGACTCTTTTAAAGTCAATACAAAAGGATTTTTTTTTAATATTTTTTTGTTTGAATTCCAAGAAAAATATAATTCTGGAGATTCGTCATATCTTTTTGACAAAATGTCATATGTTCCTGGTCTTAGATGTCCGTATTTTTTTAAAAAATCAGTCTTGTTTAGTCTGATAAGATCAGATTGTAACTCATAATTTACTGTTTCAAGAGATTCATTAAATTGTTTATATCTATTGGGGGTTAAAAGGTTTTCATCAACCAAGGAATTTAATATTTGTTGAGCAATAAAACCAACTCTAGCTAAGCCTGCAAAAGGTAGAGTTCCATATCTCTTACAATCTTCGGTGTACCAGTATATCTTATTCAAGTAATCAGTTCTAAATGATTCTAGTTTATTTTGTCTTAGTTTTAGTACTTCTATTTTTCTTAAATCATCCCTCCAAAAACCTTTGTCAAAGTCAATAATTTGATTTGTTAAATTTCGCAGTGAAATTTTTAATTCTGATAACTCATCATCTTGAAATCCATTTTTTTTAAGTTCTTCTATTTTTGTTTTAATATTTGGAACGTAGCAAGATAACACCACCTCAAATTCAACTTTATCATGCAAAATTTTATTATTTGTTAATTTATTCAAATAAAAATTAACAATTTTATGCGATAACTTTTTGCTAAGATCTTTTGGTACAAAAGAATTGAAACTTGCACGTACGTCAATAAACGGTATCCCGCCAATCGAATACATTAATGGCGCACTTCTTAAGTTTCTATAACCATAATTATCTCTTTGATATGCCCAGATCCTATCTGTGATCATTTCCTTATAAATAGATAAAGACAATGGCCTTGGACGAAGACCGATAATTTCTGCTGGATTCCAATCTGGCATAGATCCAAGTATAAATTTATCTCCAATAATATAAGGTTGTTTCTTAGATATTCTAGTAAAGTACTTTTCGAGTTTACTAATTTCTTTTTTATGTTTTTGATCATTATCACAATTTAATTTTTCTTTTGTAAGAAACCTCACTTGAAAAATTATCACTTCATTCATTTTACTCAGCGCAAATTCAACATCTAAGTTTACACCTGGAAAAATACTTTCAATTTCTTTTATAGCATTGATAACTTTTTTAAATTCTTTCTTGTCATTATATTCATAAGATTTATGAATAATTAACATTTGATTGTTCAGTTTTCCAGATGTGACGATAGAAGTATCATTTCCAAGACTATAATTTATTAAATAATATGGTGCTTGAGAATTGGGTTCTGAATTGAAAACAACTCCACTCATAAGTGAATCATTAATATATTCTTGAATAAAAACAATATCTGACTCACGAATTTTTTTGTATGAATGAAAAACCTTTGAAATAGATTCTACAATATCAGATTTATTCTTTAAATTTTTGATACTTAGAAATTTACCAGCATTTGTTCGCCCTTCTCTATCTTCAGTATAATGGGATGAACGAACTATTAATTTTTTATTTTTAAATTTCTTCTTTACTCTTTTAAAAACTTCACTAGTGTTTCTCTTCCATTCACTATATTCAATAATTTCTTGATCCAAAATAATACTTTTCTTCAAAAGATATCGAAGCTCTTTAAGTATAATTGCTTTATTATTAAATAAAATTTTATTCATAAAGTTTGCAAATCATTACTAATAAGGCTAGAAGCTCTTTTGATCTTTATTTTGGAATGTTTATCATCTTTTAAATCGTTGTATAAGCTATTAAATTTTTCATCATATTCCAAAAGATTTCTCGTCAAAATGACAGTATCAAGTTTATACATTTCAAATGTTTCTTGATATTCTAGATTAGAAAAAAGATTCATTGGATCAGAAATTAAAACTTTTTTATTGAATGTTAAAGACAGAATATTTGTTGAACATCTATGAGATAATACAAACGAGGCAAAAGGGTAGAGTTCATAAATATTATATTTTCTGCTAATAGTGGTGTTCGTATTTGATTCCAGATATACATAGTCTGAAATATCACATAGTGGATGTAGAGAAATAATAATTTTAATTTTTTTATTTTTTAAAATATCAAAGTGTGAGTTTAGTAAGTCAAAATGAAATTTTCTTGATTTAACATTGTGTTCCCACAATGGATTAACATTATAAATTACGTACTTTTGATTGAATTTCAAAGAAAGATTTTTATAAAATTTTTTTAATTTATTTTTTTCAAAAAGACTATAAACATCATCTAATCGTGGTATCCCTGCAACTAAAATTTTACTCTCCGGGATTCCATCATCAATCAAAATTTTTTTTTGCATATTATTAAACGCATAGTACCTATCGTACATTTTTTGTGGCTGTCTTTTAGGAGCTTTTATTGAAGAGTTTGTAATTAATGAAATAATAATAAAATGAGGCGGAAAAATAAAATAGGATTGAGATCTTAGTGATATAATCCATCTCTTTAAAAAAAAACTAACCAGTCTGTTTATTAATGAATATTTTACTCCATATGCTTTTGGAATAGAATTTTCTTTTATTCTATTTTTAAAAGAAGTCAATTTTACTTTTTTGCCAGCATAAGAAGAATAAGAAAAACATAATTTTTTTAATTCAGCATTCTTAAAGTTTAATAAAAAGTTATCTATCTTACACACTGAATGAAATGGTCCTTGAAATAAAAAGTCAGGGCTAAAATCTTTAATAATTTTCTTCACGTAAGATTTTGCTCTAATTGTTGTTAAAAAATCTTTTAAAAAAATTTGATATTTATTTTGTTTTTCATTTCCTCTTTTTTTTTCATTCGTCATATCAATATAACAAAGCTCTTTTGGCGGTAAGAAAACCTGACAATCCATCCTAAGTAACTTAGCTATCTCTTCAGTTTCAGAATCCAGCCAAGATAATATTATACCTAGCTGGTAATCCTTTTTTAATAAAAAACAAATCACGTTTTTAAATTCTAAATAGTAGCTTTTTACAGGAAAAGAAATTAAAATTTTCTTCATATTATTTTTTTTACTAATTTTTTAAAAATATCTAAATCAAATCTAGTTTTTGAAGCTACTTTTATATTACAAAGAGTTTCTGATTTTTTTTTTTTGAATTCGCTTAAAAATTTTTTAAAACATTCAATTCTGTCATCAATGACAATTTTTTTTTTTCCGGTGACTTTATCCTCTATTTTTTCATCATTAAAAATAATTAACTCTTTATCTGTCGGCGTAAATGGAAAAAAATAGTTAAGTAATATTCTTTTCTTTTGTCCTATAACTTCTATTTTATGAAATTGTTCCTTTTCAAAATTTTTTTTTATATCAACTTGAACGCATATTTTTTTTTTTAATAAAAAATTTGTAGATAATTCCTCGGATATGTGTCTTTCCATATAATCTTTATTGTATTCAAATTTGTTAATTTTTTTTAAATCAGATCTCAAAAGAAAGTTCAAATAATTCAATGTATGACAAAATACATCATCGATGATGCTTCCACCCGTATTAAATTTTAATTTCCATTTACTCTTATTTACAGAAATAAAATTCCATTTAATATTTATTTTGTCAATTCTCCCTAACTCATTATTAATAATTTTATCCTTAAGGATATTCATAAGTGTTTCAGTTCTGAAAAAATAATTTACATACAATTTTTTTGAATAATTTAATTTAATATCTTTTATTTCTTGAAAGTTAAGACCAAAAGGTTTCTCACAAATAATATGTTTATTGTTTCTAATTGACTCTTTGATAAAAGATGAATGAGAAGTTGGAGGTGATACAATATCAACTAAATTAATGTTTTTACAAGCAATCATCTCAAAAGGGTCACAATATACTTTACAATCCATCTTTAATTTTTCTTTCAAAACTTCAGCTTTTTCTTTATCTCTACAACAAATTGCAGAAAGCTTGAATCCCTCTGTTTTTAATATTGATGGATAATGAACTTTAATTCCAAAATTTAAACCTATTAAACCTATGTTAAATTGATTCATACAATTTTAAGCTCAGGAAGAGGAATCAAAATTTTTGATTTTAAACCTTTTTTCCTTAGAATTTTTATAATCTCCTCTTGATAATGCCATGACAAAATTATTGCCAAATCGGGTTGTTCATCAAACATTATTTTTTCGTTAACTATCGGTATCTTCATTCCAGGTAAAAATTTATCAAGCTTTAATGAGGTGCTTTGCTCTGCAATATAAGTCATCATTTTAGATGTTATATTGCAATAATTTAAAAAGGTACTACATCTACCAGGACACCCGATGCCTACGACTTTTTTACCTTTCCTTTTATACTGATTTATAGTCTTAATTATTTCTTTCTTATTTCTAACAATATTTTTTCTAAAATCATTTAATTTTTTATTTGAATTATCAAAAAAATTTTTTTCTACTTTTAAACATTCAATCACTGTTTTCTTAATTTTATATTCACCCTTACTCGCAGTGTAGACTCTAATAGAACCTCCATAATTTTTTATAAACTCAACATCAAAAACCTCCAAATCATAATATTTAAAAAGCTTTATGAGAGAATGTAAAGAATAATATTTGAGATGCTCGTGATAAATAGAGTCATATTGAACAGTTTTAATTAAATCCACTAGATAATGTGATTCAGAGATAAAAACTCCTTTTTTCTCTAATATAATTTTTATTCCCTCAATTAGTGATGAGAGATCTGGAACATGTGCAAATACATTAGTAGCAGTAACAATTCTAGCAGACCCATAAGTTAAGTAAATTTTATTCGCAGTTTTAATATCAAAAAAAGATTGAATAGTTTCGATTCCATCTTCATTAGCAATCTTTGCAATATTTGTAGGCTCGATTCCTAAAACCTTAAAATTAAACCTTTTAAATCCTTTTAATAGAGTTCCGTCATTTGAACCAATATCTACACACAATGAATTTGAAGTAATTTTTATTTTCTTTTTTGCCATTTCTGAAGTTGAATATAACTTCTCTACAAGAGTTTTTGTAATTCCACTTCTATAGGGATATTTTTTAAAAAAAAGTTTCTTTGGTGAAACAACAAAATCTATTTGACCGAGAAAACAGTTTTTACAAAATAGAAAATTTAATGGATATTTGAACTCTTTTTGATTTTTTTTTTCAAGAATTGAATCACAAGGGGGCTGATCTCCCAAATTAATAATTTTCATTAAGTCTTTATTCCCACAAACCTGACAATTCTTAATGGTAGTACCTGACTTAATATTATGACTTTCTTTATTCATAAATATATTTTTCAAAAATTTTTCCTGCTGAGCTTGGGGAATGCTTTTCATAATAAATTTTTTTTGCATTTTTTATAATTTTTGTTCTTAGTATATTATTTTCAGAACATAGTATCATTTTCTTTACAAATTCCTTTGTTGAACCCGCTAAAAATGCTGTTTCTTGATCAATTAAAAAAGGATTTCCAAGCTTCGTACTTTTATGTGCTATTATCGGTAAACCCGATCCCATGCAAGTAATTAAACGACATCTATTGCCAACTGGAACATTTCCTGGGAAAATTATTGCTGTTGATCTTGCAAATAAGATTTCAAGTTTATCTACAAATCCATAAAAATAAATTTCAGGAAATTTTTTTAGTTCTATTTTTTTTAAAAAACTCTTTTCGTAGTTTGACCCTGCTATATTAATTTTAAATTTTTTATACCCAATCTTATTTTTTAATAACGGGTATACATTATTAAATAACTCTAAAATTGCGGATTTT
>CABZAL010000026.1 GCA_902523675.1 uncultured Alphaproteobacteria bacterium
GAGTGTTTTAAAAAAAACACAATATTTATTACGAAATGCATTGGAGTTAGAAAATCAAAAAAAACATTTTTTTAAATTAAAGAATAAGCTTTTACTGAAAAGTAAAGATCCGTCTATTCTAGCTGCAAATAAGATTCTAGGTCTGAAATAATCTCCCTAAAACTGTTCCTGGAAACATTTTTTTTTTGGATTTTCTATTTCTGTCTCTTAATTTCGTAAAGGCACGTTCGTCTTTACCAATATAGAGTTGTCTAGGTCTACTTATTTTAGCAGTCTGATTTTCATTGACTTCTTTCCATTGCGATATCCAACCTACTGTTCGCGCAACTGTAAATATCACTGTAAACATTGATTCTGGAAGCCCTAAAGCCTTTAAAATTATTCCAGAATAAAAATCCACATTAGGATAAAGTTTTTTCGAGATAAAGTATTTATCATTTAAAGCGACCTCCTCGAGCTTTGTGGCAAGCTTTAATAGTGGATAATTAACGCTGTCAATTTCCTCAAGTAAACTATAGCAATATTTTCTTAATACATTTGCTCGGGGATCATGATTTTTGTAAACTCTATGACCAAAACCCATTAATCTAAAAGGATCTTTTTTATCTTTTGCCTTATCAATATATTCTTTAATATTTTCCTCTTTTTCAATTTCATAAAGCATTCTAATAACAGATTCATTTGCTCCTCCATGAGCAGGTCCCCACAATGATGCAACTCCTGCAGCAACGCAAGCAAAAGGATTTGCGCCAGATGATCCTGCCATCTTAACCGTAGATGTTGAGGCATTTTGTTCATGATCAGCATGTAATATTAGAAGTTTATCAAGTGCTTCGACTCTCGCTTCAGATGGATGATATTCACCGCATGGTGTTGAAAATAACATATGTAAAAAATTTTCACTGTAATTAAGTTCATTCTTTGGATAAATAAAAGGTTGACCTAAAGAATATTTATACGCTATTGCAGCAATTGTTGGCATTTTAGCTAATAATCTACTTACTGCGACCCACTGACCTTCCATTGAACTAAAATCATAGTTTTTCTCTGAATAAAAAGAGGATAGTGCTCCAACTATACCAACCATGATAGCCATTGGGTGCGAATCTCGTCTAAACCCAGAATAAAATCTCAAAATTTGTTCGTGTAACATGGTATGATTAGTCAGAATTCCTCTAAACTTTTCTTTTTGATTTTCGTCGGGTAATTCTCCATTGAGTAATAAATAACAAACCTCAGGATAATCCGAATTATTGGCTAAATCTTCAATAGCATAACCTCTGTGCAATAATTTTCCTTTTTCTCCATCAATATATGTAATTGCAGATTGGCAGCTAGCTGTTGATGTGTATCCCGGATCGTAGGTAAACATTCCAGTTTTTGAATAAAAAGTAGAGAAGTCAACTACTGACGGACCAGAAGAACCATGTTTTATAAAAAACTCAAACTTTTTTCCTGTTTGGTTATCAATAACTGTTACAGATTTTTTTTTCTCTTTTTCCATACTTTTCTAAATTTTACCATGTTTGGTCCAACCTTTTAATTACTTCTTTTTTTCCTAATATTTCCATTACTTTTATAATAGAAGGACTATTTATTTTTTTCGTAATCGATAATCTTAGTGATGGTCCAATAGATTTAAACTTTAAATTATTACTATCAAGAAATTTTTTCAACTGAAATTCTATATTTTTTTCATTCCAATTACTTATTTTGTTGAGTATCAAAATGATTTTATTCTTAATACCCTTTGTTTTGTCTAGTTCTATTTTATCACCTACACTTATAACTATATTATTAAAATCATATATAAATTTTGTAGATTCATAAAGTTCAACAACTGAGTTTGATCTTTTTTTTAATTCTGAAAACAAGTATGTAAGAACTTTTTTTTGGAAGGATGACAATATAATTTTATTTTTTTTAAATTCCTTAGAAAGTAATTCAAATAAATATTTCTCAGATTTATTTTTAAAATAATGTGAGTTTAAAAAGTTTATTTTTTTCTCATCAATTATTGCAGGGGACTTTCCAACATTTCTTAATTTAAAACTTTTGATTGCTTCTTCTATTGAAATAATTTCTTTATCCTTCAATGACCATCCAAGTCTTAGTAAGTAATTAATAAGGGTTTCTTTAAAAATACCACTTTTCTTGTAGTCACCTACTGAGGGAACTTTATCTCTTTTAGAAAGTTTTTTTCCCTTATCGTTATGAATTAGAGGTATATGAGCAAAGAATGGAATTTGTTTTAAATATTTAAAAATATGAAACTGTCTGAATGAATTTGTTAAGTGATCATCACCACGAATTATGTGAGAAATTTTCATATTAACGTCATCAATAGCAGATGAAAGTAAAAAAGTTGGATTGCCATCGCTTCTGACTAAAACGTAATCATCAATTTCTTCACTTTTCACAGAAATTGTTCCCTGTACTAAGTCTTTTATTTGTATTTTTGAATTTAATGGAGTTTTAAATCTAATAACATATGGTTTATTTTTTGGATGAAACCTAAAAGTTTTATCTCTCCAAACACTTCTAAATTTGTCTTTGGAATTATTAATTTTAATTTCATTTAACTCATCATCTGTCATAAAGCATTTATAAGCTAAATTATTTTCAATCATTTGTTCGGCTATCGTAACATGTTTATCTAAATTTGATTTTTGAAAAACAATTTCTTTATCATATTTTATTCCCAGCCATTTTAGATCACTTATAATAGATTTAATAGATTTTTCAGATTGTCTGTTGAAATCAGTATTTTCAATTCTCAATTTAAATAATCCATCATTAGATTTCGCAAAAATAAAGTTGAATAAAGCAGTTCTAGCTCCACCAATATGTAATGATCCGGAGGGAGAGGGGGCAAACCTTGTTATCACCTTCATTTTAAAATTTTCTTATGAGACCCACAAGTATTCCTTGAATGTTTACTCTTTCAATTCCAAAAATTCTAGTTTTGTAGTTTTTATTAGCTGGTTCAAGTGCTATTGAATTTTTATATGATCTAAATTTTTTTAATGTCACTTCATTTTCGTCTATTAATGCAACTACAATATCACCACTAATTGCAGTCTCTTGTTTTTTTATAACAACTATATCACCGTTTAGAATACCCTCATCCTTCATGGAGTCACCTATAACTTCTAGAGTGAAGTGTTCTTCATTATTTTTTAATAAATAATCAGGAACAGAAATATACTCAAAACTATTTGCAATTGCTTCAATTGGATTTCCAGCAGCTATCCTCCCTAAAAAAGGGATTTCTTTTTTTACATTTTGATCTTTTTTTTTTAACTGTATTGCCCTAGCTTTATGAGGAATTCTTTCAATAAAACCTCTTTCTTCAATACTAGAAATAAGTTTATGAACACTAGATTTCGACTTTATATTTAGAGCTTTCCTCATTTCATCATATGTTGGGAACATATCATTATCTTTATAATACATATTAATGAAATCTAATAAGTTTTTTTGTTTAAGAGTAAGCATAATAATCCTATACAAATGTTCTACATAAGTTCTTTATTTGTGTCAACACTATATCTTAAAATTTTTAAAATTTGAAAATAAAAAGATTTCATGTTTTGATCCCACTCTAATACTTGGCGAATTAGGTTCTCTTATTATGAATCCATCAGATTTAACTAAAAGATTTAGTAATGAGCTATCCTGTGAATCAAAGACTTTAAAAAAATAACAATCTTCTTTTTTAATTATTTTTAATCTATTTATTGAGGTTAAATGATTATTTTTTTTTAAAAAAGACGCACTTTTTGCAAAAATTGGTTCAAAATATTTCTTCCTGTCGCCCCTAAGGTTTTGCATAATTTGATTCAAAAAAAATATTGATCCAATAAAACAAGAAACTGGATTACCTGGCAACCCTAGAAAATATTTATTTTTTTTTAATTTTCCAAATGAAATGGGTTTTCCAGGTTTTATTAAAATTTTTTCGAAAATTATATTTAGATTTTTCTTCTTTAAAGAGGATTTTATTAAGTCATATTTTCCAACTGACAAACCACCACTTGTTACAAGCAAATCATAATCATTTAAAGACTCAAATTTTTTTTCAATATCTTTTTCTAAATCAAGCACAAATTTTATATCTATAATTTCTCCTCCAAAATATTTAGTAAGTTGCTCTATTAAAACAGTATTAGAGGAATTTAGTTGTCCATGAGGATTTGATTCACTTTTTATTTCGTCACCAGAAATAATTAATGCTATTCTTGGTTTAATTTTTACTTTGATGGACTCTAACTCTAATGAGTTTGCTAATGATAACGATCTAATATTTAAATAACTATTTTTTTTTAAGCAAATTTCTCCCTTTTTAAAATTAGAGCCCTTCACTCTAATATTGGTGGCTAAGTTTTTGCTATGTTTTATGATAACTTCACTTTGATTATTTTTAAAATTACAATTTTCATTTTGAATCACAATTTTTTCTTTATTACCAGGAATGTATGCACCTGTAAAAATCAATTTTGCTTCACCTGATTTAATTTCCATATTTATTGAACTGCCAGCTTTAATTTCCCCGACAACCCTAAAACATTCTATTTGATTTAAATCTTTTTTTAATATTACTACTCCATCCATGGACGATGTATCATATCGCGGAGAATTAAATTTTGCTTTATAGTTTTTAGCTAAAATTCTTGATAAGCAATTTTTTGTATTTATTTCTTCAATTTTTTCAATCTTAGAAACATTTTTATCTATTAATTCAATAGCTTTCTTAAGAGGAATCATTTGTAAATTCACCAGATTTACCACCTTTTTTTTTAAGTAATTTTACATGCTTTATTTCAATACCTTTGTCCAATGATTTACACATATCATAAATTGTTAATGCAGCAATCATAACTGAATTTAAAGCTTCAATTTCAACGCCTGTTTTATCATCACATCTGATATGAGAATTTATTAATATAGAACTTTCTTCATCTTTAAATTTAAAGTCAAGTGATATGTAGTCTATTTTTATGTTATGACATAATGGTACAAGTTGGTAAGTTTTTTTGGCGGCTTGAATTCCAGCAATTTTTGCTGTTGAAAATATTTCTCCTTTTGGAGAACCTTTTTCTTTAATAATGGAATAAACTTTTTCTTGAAATTTAATTATTGCACTAGCACTTGCTTCTCTTTTACTACTATTTTTTTGAGAAACATCTACCATGTTAAGTTTTTTATTCTTAATATGTGAAAATTTTTTCTTATTCATTGAAAATTAGATTCTTAGTTGCTAAAAAAATATTTTGTTTCTTCATCAAACTTTCTCCAACTAAAAAAGCATTGGCTCCAAATGATATCATTTCTGAAATTTCTTTTTTTGATGAAATGCCGCTTTCGCAAATTTTTATAATATTATTAGGAATAAGTTGAGAAAGGTTTCTAAAAGTTTCTAAGTTTACTTCTAGTGTTTTAAGATTTCTATTATTTATTCCAATACATTCAACATCAAATTCCAAAACTCTCTCCAATTCATGGTTATCGTGAACTTCAAAAATAACATCAAGATTTAATTGTTTAGCGATTGCGTAATACTTTTTTAATAATGTATCAGTCAAAATAGCTGTAATTAGTAAAACACAATCTGCACCATGATAATAGCTTTCATAAATTTGCCATTCATCTATTATAAAATCTTTCCGCAATATAGGTAATTTTACAGTTGATTTAATTTTTTTTATATAGTCTATATTCCCTCCAAAATATTTACTTTCAGTTAATACGGATAAACAACTAGCTCCAGCTTTTTCATATTCTTGAGCAATTTTTAAAAAATCAAATTTTTTCCTTATTAATCCAACGCTAGGAGATTTTCTTTTTATTTCAGTAATTAAATTTGGATTGGAATTTTTTTCCCTAAGTCTTTTTAAAAAAAAGCGTTTTTTAAATGCTTTCGCGTTTTTTAGAAAAAAATCAATATTATATTTTTCTTTAAGCTTTGATATTTCTTGCTTTTTAAAAAAACATATTTCCTCAAGTTTATTCATTTTTTGTTTGCAATACTTATAATATGTTCTAATTTTTTTTTTGCGGAAAAATTATCAATATTTTGCGCTGCCAAATCAATACCTTCTTGCCAATTTTTTACTTTTTCAGATATCATGAGGCAAGCTGCAGTATTTAACAAAACATTATCTCGTATTGCTCCTGTTTCTCCATCAAATAGTCTATGCATTAAATATGCATTTTCTTCAGGTGAGCCTCCACTTATTTCTTCTTGATTACAGACATCAAAATTAAGATCTTGAGGCAAAAGTTTGATTGGATCAAATAACTTTTTATTTTTAACTTTTATAATGGTATTTGATGAGGTGGTCGTTAATTCGTCATAACCATTATCATTATGTACAACCCAAGCAGATTTCAACTCGTATTTAGCTAAACATTTAGAATGAGTATATAAATTACTTTTATCTCCAACTCCTAGTAACTGAAATGACAGTTCAGTAGGGTTTAATAAAGGTCCTAAAAGATTAAATATGGTTTTAAATGGCAAGTTTTGCCTTATTTCGCTCACATTTTTAAGAGCAGGATGAAAGTTTGGGGCAAACAAGAAACAAATATTACATTGATTATACATATCTAATATTTCTTTTTCTGATGCATCAACATTTATTCCTAATGCTAAGAGGATATCTGAGCTTCCTGATTTCGAAGTAATTGATTTATTACCATGTTTAGCAACTTTTAAACCACACGCTGAAGATAAAATTGCTGTTGCTGTTGAGATGTTAAAACTACCTTTATTATCACCACCAGTACCACATGTATCTATTAAACCTGATGGTAATTTTATTTTTTTCGCCTTGTTATTTAAAACCAATAGTGCTCCATAAATCTCATCAAAATTCTCTGCTTTGGAAGCTAATAAAGATATAATTGAGGAGATTTCTATCGAATTTAATTTTTTCTCTATCATTGCTTCAAATAACTCTTCTGACTCCAAAACCTCTAAGTTTTTTTTTTTGAGTAATTTATGAAATATTTTTTTTATGTTATTCATTTGTAAATTTCTAAAAAGTTTTTCAAAAGTTTATGTCCATATTCCGTAGCAATACTCTCTGGATGAAATTGCACACCATAAAAAGGAAAATTTTTATGTTTTATACCCATAATAACTCTATCTTTTGTTTCAGCTATAATAGAGAAATGCTTTGGTAAGCTATTTCTTTCAACTATTAAAGAATGATATCTTGTAGCTTTAAATGGATTACTTATTTCTTTAAAAAGCTTTGACTTATCATGATTTACAAGACTAACTTTTCCATGTATAGGGTTTCCACTTTCAATTACTTTAGCATCAAAGGCCTCTCCAATTGCCTGATGTCCAAGACATACGCCCAGAACTGGTATGGGAGTCTTTAATTTAGAATTTTTACCCAGCAAATCAATACATATCCCTGCATTTCTAGGAGCACTAGGACCTGGTGAAATAACGATATATTTTGGTTCCATATTAAGAATATGATTTGATGTTTTATCGTCATTCCTAAATACTTTTACTTTATAATTTAGTTCTTGGAAATAATGAACCAAATTATATGTAAAACTGTCATAATTATCTATTAGTACAATCAATAGTCTAAACCATTAAAATTTTTTGGAAAGTTCTTCTGCTTGAAGCAAGGCCATTGCCTTATTTTCAGTTTCTTTAAACTCATTTTTTGGTTCACTTTCAGCCACAATTCCTGCTCCTGATTGAATATAAATATATTTATTCTTAATAATAGCTGTTCTTAAAACTATACAACTATCAAGGTTGCCATTCGCAGATAAATAACCTATAGAACCAGCATATATTTTTCTTCTGATATTTTCTAGTTCTTCTATTATTTCCATAGCTCTAATTTTTGGTGCACCAGAAACTGTACCTGCTGGAAAACCACCCAATAAAGCGTCAACGTTATCGGAATCATCTTTTATTGTACCATTTATATTTGAAACTATATGCATAACATGAGAAAAGAATTCAACAATCATCTTGTCCGTTACTTCAACAGAACCGGCTTTTGTAACTTTACTAATGTCATTTCTCCCTAGATCTAAAAGCATTAAGTGTTCTGAAATTTCTTTAGGATCGTTTAATAACTCTTTTTTCAGTTTAAGATCTTCACTCAAATCTTTACCTCTTTTTCTTGTTCCAGCAATAGGCCTTATTGTTACAGTTTTATCGTTAAGTCTCACCAGAATTTCAGGACTTGAGCCAACTACAGAAAAATTATTAAAGTTTATATAAAATAAATAGGGTGAAGGGTTAAGATATCTCAGTGCCCGATAAATAGATATAGAAGATGTTTTAATTTTCTTTTTAAAACGTCTTGATAGCACAACTTGGAAGATTTCTCCTGAATATATATATTTTTTTGCTTTGTTAACCATTTTCTTAAATTCATTAAATTCGATATTTGATCTAACTCCTTTTAAAAGTGACGAACTACTATGATTTTCTAAAAAATTATTTTGAGTTTTTATTCTTACTGGTTTTTGCAATAATTTTACTACATTTTTAATCTGTTTTATTGATTTTTCTAAAACAATTTTAGCTTCAGAAGAGTCTGGCCAAATACTTTTAACAATATATAATTTATCGCTCACGTTATCAAAAATTAACATTAATGTTGGCCTCACAAAAATTGAGTCAGGGATATTGAGATCGTCTTCATTTTTTAAATTTATATTTTCAAAATTTTGAATCATATCATAACCTATATATCCAAATAAACCTGCAGACATTGGAGGTAGATTTTTTGGAATAATAAATTTATTTTTCAAAAAAAACTTTCTCAAACTTTCTATTGGTCTTTCATTTTTAATTTTTTGAATGGTTTTTTCTTTTAGATTTCGTACTAAACATTTTTTATCTTTGCACTCCCAAATCAAATCAGGCTCTATACCCAAGAATGAATATCTACCCTTATTATTTCCTTTTTCAACAGATTCAAATAGGAATGTATATTTGAGATTTTTAAACTTTAATAAAGTTGAAACTGGAGTGTATAAATCAGCTGATAATGTGGTGAACAAAACTTGTGGTTTTCCAGAATCATATTTTTTTTTAAAAATTTTATGATTTGGTGAAAATGCTTCCATTTTTAGTTCAGTGAATCAATGACATCATCATTGATGGAAATTTTATATTTCTGTCTTAAAATCTCTGAAAACTGGGCTAATAAATCTATACTCATATCATCTTCAACTCTTTTTGAAAAATCTTTGATATCTTTTTTTTTTTCTTTATCGTAGCCATCTTCAATTGAAGCTATCTGCGCAATTAGAATTTCATCATTTCCTTTGTTATAAATTAAAACTTCTTTTATTTTTGATTTAAATATATCACTAATTAATGGTAAAGGAATTTCACTATCATCAGGCTGAATTCTATTAAACGGTGATACACCACGTAAATCAAGATTAAATTTTTTAGCAACTTGCTCGATTGAAGTTTTATTTATGGCGTCTTTAATTTTATTTGCTTTTTTTTCTGCAAGTTCAAATTTCTTATTTTTTCCTACGTTAATTTTTAATTGTATTTTAGCTTCTTCAAAATTCATTTGTCTTGATGGGATAATTTTTGTGACTATGCTTATTGCCAGTCCCTCATCTTTATCAATATCAATGAGATTGCCCTCTTCATTTTCCTTTTGACTAAATACAGATCTTAAAATTCTTTCATCCTGATAATCATTGTTTATTGATCCATCAATGTTTTTTCCTTCCTTATCTATAGCAGACGCAGATAATAATT
>CABZAL010000027.1 GCA_902523675.1 uncultured Alphaproteobacteria bacterium
GATTCAATGAAAAATTATTTAAAAAAATATGGAATTTCGTTCCTAAAAAAACAAGAATTATTGTAAATAGTGTTACAATTGAAACTGAATCATGTATAACAAAACTAAGTAATATTTATGGAGGTCAGTTACTTAAAATAGAAATATCAAATACAAAAAAAATTGGTAAAAATAATGTTTGGTCAAATAACTATCCGATTGTTCAGTGGAAAGTAATTAAGTAATAAATAAATGACAGTGTATATCTAAATGACAGTTCATTTCATCGGAGTTGGTCCAGGAGCAGAAGATCTTTTAACTATTAGAGGGAAAAAACTCATTAACAAAAGTCCTATTTGTATGTATGCAGGTTCCCTAATTTCAAGAAAAATATTAAATTTTTGTCCTAAAGATGCAGTTATTAAAAATACTGCCTACATGAATTTAGAACAAATATTAAGTGAATTTAAAAAGGCAGAAAAAAAAAAGTTAGATATTTCAAGGCTTCATTCTGGAGATTTATCTATATGGTCAGCTATGGGAGAACAAATTAGGATATTGGAAAAAGAAAACATATCTTACACCGTTACGCCTGGTATTCCTAGTTTTGCTGCAGCCTCTGCAGTTATAGGTAAAGAATTGACTTTACCTGGCATTAGCCAGTCGTTAATCCTTACTAGGACTAGAGGGAGGGCTTCACCAATGCCTGAATCTGAAGAGATCGAAGAAATGGCTAAAACTGGCTCAACAATGGCCATACATTTATCTATTCAAAATCTTGATTATTTAGTAAAAAAACTTGTACCCTATTATGGTGGGGATTGTCCTGTAAGTGTTCTTTATAAAGTGAGTCTACCCCAACAAAAGATATATACTGGAACTTTAAATAACATAGAGAGTTTAATCCCAAAATCTATAAAAAGAACAACATTAATTATTGTGGGGAAAGTATTAGAATCTAATGACTTTATTGATAGCAGTTTATATTCTAAACATTATCAAAGAAGGTTTAAAAAAAAAACTACTGATGAATAAAATGATTGACGTTCCAGGTTTAACTATTTCCGCTCCAAGTTCTGGTTCCGGAAAAACAACATTTACATTAGGTTTACTAAGAGTATTTAAAAATAAAGGTCTTAAAGTTCAACCATATAAAAATGGACCTGATTATATTGATCCAACTTTTCACGAATTGGCATCTGGAAGACAGTCCTACAATCTCGATACTTGGGGGATGAATGAGGGAATGGTTAAAAATAATATTCATATTGCTCAAAGTGCCGATTTGATAATAAACGAAGGATCAATGGGTTTGTACGACGGAGTTTCATATAAAGGGGCAATGGGTTATGGATCAACCGCGGAAATTGCAAAAAAGTTTGGATGGCCAATTATTTTAGTTATTGATACTTCTGGTCAAGCTCAATCTGCTGGTGCAACTGCTATGGGTTTTGTAAAATATCAAAATATCCCTTTTGGGGGAGTTATTTTAAATAATATAGCTAGTTTGCGTCACGAAAGACTTGTAAAAAAAGGAATGAAAAACTCTGGAGTACGAGTCCTCGGAATCCTGCCGAGACAAAAAGAAATTTCGATGCCTGAGAGGCATTTAGGACTTGTGCAAGTGAATGAGCAAGAACAATTAGAAGAAAAAATAGAGACATTCGCAAATTTAGTTGAAAATAATACGGAGGTGTTAGAAATATATAAATTAGCAAGAAACAGAAGTTTTCCTATAAAAAAAAATAAGCAGTCAAAACCTCCTGGTCAGAGGATTGCTGTAGCAAAAGATGAAGCTTTTTCTTTTATATATCCCCATGTTATTAATGAGTGGAAGGATCAGGGTGCAGAAATAATTAACTTTTCTCCATTAAATAATGAATCTCCTGAAAAAAATGCAGATTTTATTTGGTTTCCTGGAGGATATCCAGAATTGCACCTTAAAAAAATTTCAAATGCTCACAATACAAAAAAAAGTTTAAAGAAACTTTCCAAAAAAGTAAGGATCCATGGTGAATGTGGCGGATATATGGTTCTAGGTAAAGGAATAGTTGATCAAAAAGGAAGATTTCATGAAATGTTTGGTTTATTGGGGCTCGTTACGTCATTTGAAAAAAAAAGACTTCACCTAGGTTATAGATTAGCTAAACCTAAATACAATAGTATTAATCAATCAAAAAGTCTAAGAGGGCACGAATTTCATTATTCAACTATACTAGAACAGCCAGATAATGAACTATACGAGGTTTTTGATGCAAATAACATTAAAGTTAATGAGACAGGTTCTTTTAGAAATAAAGTTAGCGGAACTTTCTTTCATTATTTAAGTGAGTGTAAATAATGAAGAGTTTTGTAAGTTTTGTAAGTTCAGGACCAGGAGATCCGGATTTATTGACTATTAAAGCTTTAAAGAGAATAAAATCTGCTAATGTGATATTGTATGATGACCTTTCTTCTGGTTCAATCTTAGATTTAGTTGACAAAAAAACAGACCTCATAAGCGTTGGAAAAAGAGCAGGATATAAATCTCCTAAACAAGATGAGGTGTCAAAGCTTTTAGTAGAATATGCCAAGAGTGGAAATAGAGTCGTAAGATTAAAATCAGGAGATTGTAGTATTTTTGGAAGACTTGAGGAAGAAATATTAGCGCTCAAAAAGGCAAATATAGAGTATGAAATTATTCCTGGTGTATCGTCAATTTTTGCAGCGATGGCAGAGGCAGGAATTTCACTGACAAGAAGAAAAGAATCTAGGAAAGTACAATTTATAACTGGTCACGACCTAGATGGAAATTTCCCTAAAAATTTAAAAAATAAAAGCTTATCTGATAAAAATACTACTACAGTAGTTTTTATGGCTAAAAAGAATTATTCTGTTTTATTAAACTTTTTAATTTGCGAAGGCTTATCAAAATCTACTCCAGCAATAGTTGCAGTATCTGTTTCTAAGGCAAGTCAAAAAATTTATAAAACGACTATAGAAAAAGCTAAAGACTATTTAATAAAAGAAAATGTAAAAAATTCACCAACGCTAATTATTTATGGGCCACTAGATATTTCTTCAATAAAATACGATGAGAATTCATGATAAAAATTTTTTTAATAGGTATGGGTACAGGTAATCCTGAACATTTAACTATGGAAGGAATTAAAACCTTAAAAAAAATGGATTTAATTTTATTACCTAAGAAAAATAACCAGAAAAAAGAATTGTTAAATATTAGAAAGCATATATGTAAAACAATATTAAAAAAAAAAACTAGAATTAAAGAATATAATATTCCAAGTAGAACACAAAAAAAAAATTATAGAGAGTCAGTCAATATTTGGCATCAAAAAATATCAGAAAATATTTTTAAGATAATAAAAAAAAAGCAGTCGGAAAAAAATAAATTAGGATTTTTGATTTGGGGTGACCCAGCTCTATACGATAGTACTTTGAGAATTATTTCTAATTTGAAAATCAAATATAAATTAAAAATCATATCTGGCATCAGTTCAATTCAAGCATTAACATCCGCTCATTCAATAAGTTTAAACGAAATTGGAGAGTCTGTGTTAGTTACAACTGGAAGAAAATTAAAAGAAGAAATGTTTAAAAACAGTAAGAGTGTTTTGGTATTTTTAGATGGTGAATATTCATTTAAGTTTTTAGATTTAAAACATTATTACATTTGGTGGGGAGCATATTTAGGTATGAAGAAGCAAATATTGATCAAAGGTAGGTTGAGTGAAGTATATAAAAAAATAATTTCTAGGAAAAAAAAAGCTCAAACTGTAAATGGTTGGATAATGGATACATATTTATTAAAAAAAATTGACTAGATCAGCAATGTAAGCATTAAAAGACCAGCCACTTCACCAATTTGCTGACTTGCTCCACAAATATCTCCAGTTTGACCTCTAAATATAATCGATATAATTACAAATAAGATGAAACAAATAATAAACATAAATATTAATATAATTAAGCCACTTTCATAAATAAAGGGAAGTAGTATTAAAATTGGAAATAATCCAGCAAGTAGAATAAAATTTTTTTCTACTCTGTATCCTTTACCTAAACCATTTTTTTTGAGAGGTTCTAAAAATCTCAGAAAAAAAAGCATATTATATCTACTTACCATTGCAATTAATATCAAATGTAAATAAGAATTAAGTTCTGGAGTTAATTGTGAGATAGCAAGAAATTTAATGATAAAAGTTATTATTAGTGCCAACACACCAAAAACACCAATTCTACTATCGCTCATTATGTCTAACTTACCTTGTAAATTTTTTCCAACAAACATTCCATCAGCTAAATCTGCAAGACCATCTTCATGTAATGCACCACTTAAAAAAATATTACTGACTAAAAAAAAAATAGAGGCAGTATATTCATTGAACCCAATTTTCAATGTAAAATGAAATATTACTGATGATATTATAGATATTACCAATCCACATAGTGAAAAAGCCCAGCAAGAATCTCCGATAGATTTTTTATTTATGATGATTTTTCCCACAGGGATCCTAGTAAGTAAAGATAGACAAACTAAAATATCATTTCGTATTTTATTAATTAATTGAATTTGAAACACCAGAATTTTTAAACGTACCCATTTGATTATGACATGCCATTGCTGATTTTAAAATATTTAATGCTAGTACCGCCCCAGAACCCTCACCTAAACGCATATCAAGATTTAGAAGAGCACGTTTTCCAATATATTCTAACATTAATTTATGACCTTTTTCAGCACTACAATGTCCGAAAATGCAATGATCGATAGCATTCTTATTTATAAAAAAAAGTGGTAAAATCGAAGCTGAACATATAAAACCATCAACAACAACTGGTATCTTCATTAATCTCGCCCGAATTGTAGCACCTAATATTGCAACCTGCTCTCTTCCTCCAATACATCTTAGAATTTCCAAAGGTTTTTTTTTTTTATTTAAATCAACACCTTTTTTTACAATCGAAATTTTATGATTAATTATATCATTATTTTGTGAAGTTCCTTGTCCAACCCATTTAGATATTGTACCTCCAATTAAAGTTGAAATAATTGCTGATGCAATAGTTGTATTCCCAATACCCATTTCTCCCAATGCAACAACATCAGTATTTTTTTTTATAGAATTAAAACCAATATTAAAAGAATCGAAAAATTCTTTATCTGACATTGCGGGTTCTTTTGTAAAGTCCTTAGTTGGGTTATCTAAATCAATATCGATGACTTCTAGATCAGCCCCTGCTTCTGAAGAAATTTGATTGATTGCCGCTTTACCATTTCTAAAATTTTGAACCATTTGAGCTGTAACTTCTTGAGGAAAAGCGTTTACTAATTGATCACATATTCCGTGGTTACCAGCAAATACTATCGTTTGCATAGACCTAATTTTTGGTCTAATAACACCTCTCCAGCTACAGTAAAAAATAGCTAAATCTTCTAAAACACCTAACGAATTTCTTGGCTTTAGTAGTTCATTCTGAAGCTCAATAGCTTTTCTTTTTATTTCTTTATTTTGAACGGGTAAAGTATTTATAATACCTAATATTTCTGTGTATGATTTTATTTTTTTCAATTCTATCCCTTTATCTTTGTTGGAATGCCACAAACAACAAAATAAACCTGATCACAAACTGAGGCAAGAATTTGATTTGTAGTCCCTGAAGCATCTTGAAATTCTCTTGATAACTTGTTCATTGATATAATTCCTGAGCCAACCTCATTAGTTACCAATATTAAAGGTTGATTATAAGTTGATATGAATTTAGATAACTTTTGGACTTCAATTTTCCAATTTTTTTTCTCATAAAAAATATTATTTAACCAAATGGTGATACAATCAATTAGTACAGGTGATTTTTTATCAATCTTCTTCAATGTATCAATTAAATTTATTTCTGCCTCAAATTCATACCATGAGTTTTTTCTTCTCTTTTTGTGAATTATTATTCTATTATTGATCTCCTGATCAATATTTTTTGCAGTCGCAACATATGATGGTTTTTTACCAAAAGATAAAGATAGTTTTTCAGCAAAAATACTTTTTCCAGACCGACTTCCACCGGTTACTAATATATTTCTATTCATAAAAAAAATTATAGTATACTATTTTAAAATAACTTATGTATAATAAATTATTAATTGAACCTTAATAACCAATCGAATATGTCTAATTTATTTTTTTTATTTGTTGTAGTGATTCTTCCAAAAAATGTGTTTGCTCATCATCCTCTGAATGGTGGAGTAATGGAAAATTTTAATGATGGTTTTCTATCAGGTATTGGACATCCAATTTTAGGTTTGGATCATCTTTTATTTATTATTGGAATTGGTCTAATCTCTTTTTTATCCAAAAGATTCTTAAACTTTTCATTCACATTCATTAGTGGAACTATTTTAGGACTGGTGTCAATGATTTATGGTCTTTACTTACCCTTCTATGAAATAATAATCTCCTTTACCTTATTATTACTAGGTTACTTGATTCTAGCTCGAAGACAGATTGGATATAATGGTTTATTATTTACATTATTTGGTGTGTTTCATGGTTGGGCTTACGGAGCAATATTTTCTAATGATGTTAAATTAAATATTGATGTTTTATTTGGATATTCATTAGGCTTGTTATTCACACAATTAACTATTTTAATTTTGGGTTTCAAACTTTTCAGCTATTTAAATCGTTTCAAATCAAATAATTTCTCAGTGGTTCCGGTTTTTAGTGGAATCATTATAGGCGTTGCTAGTGTAAGTTTATTTGAAATTTTTGAGAGTAGTATACTTTATATTCTTGACTAGGGTTAATGAAAAAAATCAGTTTAAATAACGATATAGTATATTTAAGACATTTTAAAATAATTGAAGAAGATAAACTTTTTGGAATTAAAGATGTAACTGCTTCAAAAATCAGTATAAAAAAAAAATCTTCCTTAAAAATTATCTCAGAGGTGTAGATAAATACTTTGTTAGTCCATCTTTAAGATGTATACAAACTCAAAAAATGATTTGGCCTGAAAAGAAATTTGAGATAAATAAAAAACTAATTGAGCAAAATTTTGAAAATTGGGAGGGTGAATCTTATTCAAATATTTTTGGTATTGGGTTTTTAAAAAACTATAACCCCTTCAAATTTAAGCCCCCAAAAGGTGAAAGTCACAAAGAGCTTTATAAAAGAGTAAGGTTCGCTATATTGTGTATTGCAAAAAAATCTCGAAATAAAAGCTCTCTAGTTGTTGAGCACGCAGGAACAATGAGATGTGCAATTGGCCACACATTAAAACCACACTGGGATGGTTTAAACTACAATATTAAGAACTTATCAATTACAAGAATTAAGTATCAGCAAGATAAAGATTTTTTTCTAGTAAATAACGATTTTAATAAAATGTAGATTTATGGATAATATATATATTTTGCTATCTGGGCTATTACTAGAATTTTTTTTTGATTGGCCAAAATTTTTATATAAGAAAATAAAACATCCTATTGTCTGGATAGGAAGTTTAATTGATTTTTTTGATCATCTATTCAATAATTCATCTTACTCATATAATTTGAGAAAATTTCTTGGTTTTTTAACTCTATTCCTATGTATATTCATAAATTTATTTTTTCTTTTAATACTGTCCTATCTTGTAAAATATCAAATTTGTCTTGATGTAATTCATATAATTATTGTGTGGAGTATGCTCTCTTCAAGGTCTTTGTACACACATATTAAAAAGGTTGAGAATCAATTAAAAAGAAACAATTTGGCTGAAGCAAGGAATCATCTTTCACATATTGTGGGGAGAGATACAAAAAAAATGAAAAAAAAAGCAATTATTAGATCTACTTTAGAGAGCCTGTCGGAAAATACCTCCGACGGAATAATAGCACCTATTTTTTGGTATTTTATAATAGGTTTACCTGGTTTAATAACTTATAAAACTGTTAATACTCTCGATTCTATGATTGGATATAAGTCTAAGAAGTACCTTGAATTTGGTTTTGCCTCAGCTAAAATTGATGATCTTTTTAACTTTTTTCCTTCAAGATTAACTGGATTAATTTTCGCAATATTATCAAAAAAACCCTTTACGGCTTTAAATGTAATGATGAGAGATGCCTCGAAAATGAGTTCTCCTAATGCCGGTTGGCCTGAAGCAGCGTTTGCTGGTGCTCTTTCGATTAGACTTGGAGGTCCAAAGTTTTACTTTGGCATAAAAAATAAAGATCAATGGCTAAATCCGGAGTGTAAAGATCCAGATGAAAAAAAATTAGATGAAGGTATAAAACTTTATATAAAATTTATTTTTTTAATAATTTTTTTTCTTTTAATATTAATACTATTTAAATTAAACTAAAATCTATGGCAGAAATTACCAACTTTAGATGAAATAGAAAGTTTAGAATTTTTAATAAAATCAAAATTTAAAACTTCCTTAGAGATTGCTCTTGTATCTGGTGCACAAACAGCCATAAACTTCCTTCCATTTTTATTAGAAAAAAAAAGCGTAAATATTTTAGTTCCTACATATAATGAATATCAGTTATGCTTTCAAGATGCTGGGTGGAATGTAAGATTAAGTAAAGAATTTAATCAACTTTTTAGCTCCGAAGTTGTAATAATAGTTAATCCAAATAATCCAGACGGAAAAACTCATAAAATAAAAGATCTTATTAATTTATCAAAAAGTGTTGATACATTAATTATAGATGAAAGTTTTATAGATTTATCGGAAAATAAATCAATAATCAGTGAAATAGATTCTGATATCAAAAATATAATAGTAATTAGATCTTTTGGTAAATTCTTTGGCTTAGCGGGTATGAGACTTGGATTTATTCTTTCGAACTCAAAAATTAATAAAAAATTTAAAAGAAATTTAGGCCCCTGGCCCGTTTCAAAAATGTCTATAAAAATCGCTGAAAGAGCAATTCAGGATAATATCTGGATCAGAAAAACTAGTATGTATCTCAATAATTGGAGTATATTATTAGATCAACTAATGGAGGTCATAAACTGGAAAATAATTGGTGGAACTAATCTATTCAGACTTTACTCTACTCCAAATTCTGATTTAGCACAAAAATTCCTTGCAGAAAGTTATATTTGGTCTCGTAAGTTTTCATATTCTAAAAAATGGCTGAGACTGGGAATACCATGTATTGAAGGTTTTAAAAGATTAAAGATAATAGTAGAAAGTCTAAAGGTTTAATAACTTTTGCACTTTAATATTTTTACTAATTAAATTAGAAAATTCATCTAAGGCTAAATCTAAATTTTTATCATAATTATAATTAGATTCTATTCCGAAAATTTTTTTTAGAAAAAAAGAACGAAATTGGTTATTCTTAAACATACCGTGGACATAGCTACCCATTACTAAGCCATCCTTAGAAATCGCACCTTCATACCTTCCTTCAATTTTAGAAAAAGGTTTTTTACAATCTGGGCCAATAGTTTCTCCTAAATGGATTTCAAAACCATCAAAAACAAAACCTGATTCTAAATGACAGGCTGAAACTTTAATGGTTTTTTTTTCTCTTTGCATATATGTAGAAACGTTTAGAAAACCCAAACCCTTAATTTTTTTTTGTTTACTTTCAATATTATTTGGGTCATTAACCTCTTTTCCTAAGATTTGAAAGCCTGCACAAATTCCTAAGATAGGCTTGCCTTTTTTTAGATGTCTTTTCAAGTCT
>CABZAL010000028.1 GCA_902523675.1 uncultured Alphaproteobacteria bacterium
AAATTTAACAATCAAAAAAGAATGAAAGTTTCAGAGGTTACAGTTTTAGGACACGGTGATAGAGCTCTTATTCTTAACTTAGATGACAAAGACTATTTATTTATTTCAGGAAAAAATTCTGGTGCTTTATTAACTGAAATAAAATCACAAAAAAAACTTCAAACAGAAAATTTATCTGATCAAAAAAAAAATTTAAAAACCAACGAAATTAAAAACCTAATTGAAAAAAGAATACGAGATGATCAAAAAGTTTAAATTATTATTTATTTTAATATTCTTAATTTTTCCAAACCTTATTTCTGCCCAAGAAATATCAACTGGTTTTGACGCAATAACTGTATCTGAATCCGCAAATGGTGATAAAACATATTCACTCTCTTTGAAAATACTAGCTTTGATGACAGCTTTGACAATTCTACCTTCATTGGTATTAGGTATGACAGCATTCACTAGAATAATCATAGTTATGTCTATTTTAAGACAAGCGCTTGGAACTCAACAAACACCTCCCAACCAAATTTTGGTTGCTATCTCTTTGTTTTTAACATTTTTTGTTATGGCACCAACGTTTAACAAAATTATGGATGATGTTTCAGAACCATATAAATCAGGGGAAATTTCCCTAAATGAGGCTGTATTGAATGGTAGCGGAGAATTAAAAAAGTTTATGATCAAAAATACTAGAAAGCAAGATTTAAATATGTTCTCATCAATGGCTAATATGAATCAGTTTGAAAGTACAGATGATGTTCCATTTTATATTGTTTTACCAGCATATATGACAAGTGAACTAAAAACAGCGTTCCAAATAGGTTTTCTTCTTTTTTTACCATTTTTGGTAATTGATATGGTAATAGCCTCAATTTTAATGTCATTAGGGATGATGATGTTATCGCCAATGTTGATTGCATTACCCTTCAAATTATTACTATTTGTTCTTGTAGATGGTTGGACTATGACTGTTGGTTCTTTGGTAGGAACTTTTAACTAGAGGTAGAAATGGGTTTTGATGAAAATATAGAAATGGTAAGACTTGCATTTTATCAAGTACTAATGTCAAGTGGACCTTTTCTTGGAACTGCCTTGGCTATTGGTTTAATAATTGGAATTATTCAAGCAGCTACATCTATTCAGGAAATGACTTTGAGTTTTGTTCCAAAACTTGTGCTTGTTATCTTTGCTATGGGTTTTTTTGCAAGTTTTTTTATAGTTACACTTACAGATTATTTTGCATTTATTTTTGACACAATTTCTGGGATAGACTAATGCAAATTCCTTTGCCTTTTTATGCGCCATTAGATGCACTTCCAGGATTACAATTAAATGAGTTAATTGAATATCTATTCATTTTCTTTCTAAGTTCTATAAGATTATCTTCTTTTCTTCTTTCAAGTCCTTTTTTGGGATCAAGAAATATACCACTATCTGTAAAGATTGTTTTTGCGATGGTATTAAGTTTTTTTAATTTTGGTTATGTCAGTGATTTAGAGATCAACAATAATTTACTGGATAATATTCTAACAATAGTTTTTGTTGAAATATTAATTGGCGTTGCATCAGGATTAACTTTAACAATCTGGTTTAGTGCTGCCTCAATGGCAGGAGAAAAAATAGCAGCATCTACCGGACTTGGGTTTTCGGCCCTAGTAGACCCTGAAACAGGAGGTCAAACTCCAGTTTTGAGTGTCGTTATGGACTTATTTCTACTTACAATTTTTGTATCCCTTAACGGACATTTAATAGCCATTGATTTCATAATGAAAAGTAATGAAATACTAGAATTAGGATCAAGATTACCAAGTATGGCCCTGATTGGTGCTGGTATCGAGGCTGCTGGAGCGATGTTTTACGCAGCTGGACTAATAATGCTACCTGTAGTTGGTGCTTTAATGCTTTCAAATGTAGCTGTAGGAGTAATTACAAAATCTGCACCACAACTGAATTTATTTTCTTTCGGATTTCCAATTTCATTAATTTTAGCATTTTTAATTCTTTTTTTGTCGGCTAGATCAATTGGAGGAACTTTTGCAGAATTAACTAATAATGCACTTTCAACCCTAGAATCAATATTGGAGATTATATAAATGGCAGAAGATAAAGATGAAAGTCAGGAAAAATCCCAAGCACCTAGTTCACGAAAATTAGAAAAGGCTGCTGAAGAAGGAAGAGTTGTTCAATCTAAAGAAATGTATGTTTTTACTATTCTTTTTGCAGGAGTATTCCTAATGTACTCTTTACCTTTGTTAGTCAATGACTTTTTGATGAGTTTAAAATCATTTTTACAGTTTGGTCCAGAATTGAGAAATGGACACTCTCCTTTGAAATCAATTGAAACAGCAATTAAAATTGTTGTAAAAGTAACCATCATATTTGGTCTGCCATTATGTGTGGTTTGCATATTAACTCAATATGCTGTTGGTGGAGGTATAAGATTTTCCTTTAAACCAATGGAACCTAAATTAAGCAAGATTAATCCAATAAGTGGTTTAAAAAAAATTTTTTCAATTAAAGGACTTATAGAGTTATTTAAAGCTTTAATTAAAGTTTTTTTCCTTGGGGGAATAACAATTTTTGTTTTTAATGAATATCTTTCAGAAATAACTCACCTTTCGCATCCAAATCTTTTTTCTGCTTTAAAAAAGTTACTATCTTTTTTTCCAATACTTCTAGCTGCGTTGCTAGTGGGCTTAGCAATTATTGGTGCGATAGATTTTGCTTGGCAAAAATATGATTTTATAAAACAACTTAGAATGTCCCATCAGGATATTAAAGATGAATATAAAGAAACAGACGGTCAACCAGAAGTTAAACAAAAAATTAGAAAACTTCAAATGCAAGCAGCTAATAAAAATAATAGAGAAAATGCTTCAATTGAAAATATGGATAAAGCCACTGCTGTTATAACCAATCCAACTCATTTTGCAGTTGCTTTAAAATATGAGGTTGGAGAATCTGATGCCCCCAAAATCATAGCAAAAGGACGTGGAAAAATTGCTGAAAGAATAATAGATGAGGCAAAGAAAAGAAATATTGGAAAATTGGAAAGTCCAGACTTAGCAAGAGCATTGTATTACACAACAGAAATTGGAGAAGAGGTTATGAGCAAACTATATAATGCAGTAGCAATAGCCTTGGCTTATATTTATAAAATTAATAGTGGAGAATCAATTGAAAAACCATTAATTAATATACCTGAGGAATTAATATTTGACGAATTTGGAAATCAAAATGATAAATAGAAATATAAGTCAATTAATTATAACTTTTGCATTTTTTTACAGCTTCATTATTTGCCATCTCGAAGCATTGGAAAAATACCAAAGAGGAGATTTTGTTATGAGTTATATCTTGTGGATATGCGCTTTATTTTCTTTTTTAGGTGCTTTGAGATTTAGGATAGCAAAAATAATTAATAGTTTAAGAAAAAAAAAAAATGAATAAATTTTCAGAAGATTGTAAAGTATGCAAACATTTGTACGTGACTTATAAACCAAATTTTCCGTGGGGTTGTCGTGCTTTTGGATTTATTTCAAAAAATTACCCTTATTCACTAGTTTATAAGACTTCTGGCATGAAATGTGCGTTATTTTCAATAAACATTAAAAATAATAATAATGAACGAAAGGATAAAAAAAAAGGTAGACTTGCATGAATAATGATTTAAATACAATGCAGGAAAGTATTAAAATAGCTTTGGATGCTGCAGATGCTGCAACTGACGTTACTTCAGAATATAAAAGAATGAAAAATGAATATATTAAAGCGGAGCAAAAAGTGAAAGAAATTCATAAATATACGACTATTATCTTCTCGGCTTCTATTGGTACAGCAATTGTGGCTATTTTACTAACAGGAGTTTTGTATTTCAAATCTTTATCGGAATTGGAGGAAATGACAAATACCAGCCGTGAAGCACTTGTAGTGTTTGCGGAAAACGTTGAATCTGTTAATAGTGCAGTTGATAATATGAATAGGAGTCTTGAAAAACACTCAGATTTAGTAAACGCAAATGCAGAAATAAAGAACAAGCTTTCAGAACTTACTACAGCTATTGAGCAGAATGATAAAAATCTAATGGTAAGTTTGTCAAAAGAGATATCAAATCTATCAAAGTCTGTTTCAACTTCAATCAAAGTAGAAGCGGGTAAGTTGAGTTCTAATATTCAAGAAGGTGACATATTGACATCTGCTAAAATTAGTAAAGCAATAGATAAATTGATTTCTGATAATAAGAAAAATTCAAATGTAAAAATGTTAAAAGAATTATCAAATTCTACTTCAAGTCTAACAACAGCCTTAAAAGCCATTTCTTCTCAAAATAAATTACTTGTTAAAGAAATAACTGAACAAAAAGAAAGTATAACTTTTCCTTAGATATTTCGATGAGTAATGAGTCTATAGAAGTAACCGATCAAAAAAAGTCACAAGAAAATCAGGGTTTTCTTCTTAAAATTGAAAGTATTAGAAAGAAAACGCATTCATTTTCTCTTATGCTAAAAGAAAACGATATCATCGTTGCACTTAACAATCAATTTTATGTGAATGGGGAGAATCAATTGATCGATGAGTTAATTGAACTTCAAAAAAAAACTCATAAAGCAATACTTACTATTAAAAGAGATGAATATTTTTTTGATGTAATTGTAAAAAACAGTCTTGGGTGTAAATTTTCAACTTTATCTTTAGAAGAAACAAAAAATATTCGAACTCAATTTGCTAATAAGAAAGTTTTTGATATTGAAGAATTAAGAGAATTCAATATTTTTAGAGATTTGAAAAATAACTTTGAATGTATAGAAGATACTTTTTCAATAGTAGCAGGATTATTTCCTCCAGCTTGGTTGGCATATGAACAAAAATGGTGGGTTCTTAGTTTTTTCTCAATTTTCAGCTTGCTTTTACTGTCCATAAACCCATGGGTTTTTGCAATTGGTTGGATAATAGTTTCAATTTATTGTTATAAAGCTCAAAAAAATCTGGTCTTTGGATTTACATTGCTATCAGGCAAAGCTCTATCAATGAAAATTGCTGCAACTAACATTCACGAGGCTCATAAAATTGTTAGATACCTTTATCCAAAATCCAAATTTAAATATTCTAGATTAGATAGTCCTCGAGAGGTTGAAGGAGAAGATAATTTTAGTAAAGATAAAAAAAATATTTCTGAAACTGAAAATGCTTTGATATAATAAATTATGGCCGAACAATACTCTATTCAAGCTGAAACTCTCATGAAGGCTGCTGTTGAAGATTACTTAGAAATCATTAAAACAGTTCAAGCTTCCAATGCAAATATGGCTGTTATTAAAGCTGTCAAGGTTACTATTAATGGAAAACCAAGAAGATTAGTTGATATTGGAGACCTCAGAACAGGAGAAAATGAAAATAAACTTCAGGTTTTAGTTTTTAATACAGATCACATTGAATTGCTTGTTGATCAAATCAGAAGCCACAACCAGAGCTCGAACCGCTGTTGAAAATGAGTTTATTGAGCAAGCAGTAGCGAGTCAGGCCTCTAAAAAATGTGATGTTTTTTTTGGACAATATTCTGACGAAATTAATTTGCATACAACGACAAAAATTAAAGACATACTTGGAGATGAATTTTACTCAAAATTCGAAGAAGAACAAGCAATGTTTGAATAAGTTTATGCCTTAATATTTAAAGAATTATTAACTTTTGCTGTATCTTTATTTGTATTGTAAAAACTTTGTATTTGAGAAAAATTAAACATTTCTAATTTTATCACTTTATCCGAATCTTCTTCAAAGTTTTTCTTTGGGTAGCTGAATTCCAATGTCCTACCATTTTTCTTAAAAACTTTTGAATTTTGATGATTATTTTCGAAGCTTTTCGTTTCAGGAAAAATATTTTTTAACTCTTCTTTACTATTATTTTCCTGAATTTCTTTGGGAGTAAATTTATTAATTTGAATGATTTTTTTTTTATCATTTAAATTTGCAACTTCTGTATTTTCTTTTTCTTTCCAAATTTTACTAATTCCAGTAAACTCTAAAAACAATTCTGTCGGTGTACTATCAAATAATTTATTAAAAACCCAGTTACCTACGCCCGCCATCGCACCTATTGGCCCACCATAGAGAAAGCCTCCTAAACCGTTTTGAACCATATCTCTATCTGAATCCTTGTTTTCAGAATTAATGCTGGAATATATTCCGCTTATTAATGGCAAATTCTGCAAAGGATTGATTACCCCTTTAATCCATTTCAAGAAACTAAAAGATGAAGCTTCATTGTCTTCTTTTAATTGTTTTTTGCTTAATAAAATTTTTTCATTATCAAGTTTTTTTGAATGGTAAAATGGACTCTTTTCTATAAACATTTTTTTTAATAATTTATTTCAATTTCTATTCTTCTGTTTTTTTCTCTACCTTCTGAAGTGTCATTTGAACCTAGCGGTTGCGTTTCACCATAACTAATTGCCTTCATTCTTTTTGGTTGAAGTTTACCTGTAGATGACAATTCCTGAACAACAGATGAAGATCTAGCAGCTGCTAAATCCCAGTTATCTCTATATATTGATCCAAATATTAGTGGTGTATCATCAGTATGACCCGACACTAAAATTTCACTTTTACCTTTTTTATTGAGGTCAGCAATTTTTGCCATAATTTTCTTAGCTTTAGATGTTAATTCGGCAGAGCCAGATTTAAACGCACCACCTGAACCCACTGTTATGATTACTTTATCTTCGTCTCTGTCAACATTAATCAAGCCTTCTCCAATTTCTTTTCTAAGAGCTATTTTAAATTTATCTTCTGCTATTTGAGCTTTTTTTTCTTCTTCTTTAGAAATATCTGGAGATTCTCCAATATTGTTTCCATCTGAAGATTCAGATTCTAATTTCCCTTTGCTGGCTGCAGCTGTCGCTAACTGAGCAAGTTTTTGTTCTAAGCCACCAAATAAAACTTCTGATTCTGATTTTCCAGACGCAGACTTTACTGTTTCTATTGAGTTAAGGGTTTCTTGCAGCAAATTTGGTAAATCTTTTTCCTCAGCTTCAAGGGGAGTAAAATTTACAATTACTTTATCTGCTAATACCTCAACCTCAATATCACCTCTAGCAATAGCATCTTTTATATTTTGTGCTAATTCTGTAGCATCCTCGTTTTGTCCATCATCTTTAGTATTGTCTTGAGTTTTAGTTTTAAGCTCTACATTCTTTTGATCAGTTTCAGTGGTCTGCTGTTTTAAGTTTTCTTGCACGGCCGGCGTCGGATTAGGACTAAAACTTAACGACAATAATGTTGTGCCTTTAGGTTGTTCAACAACTGGAATTATCCTTTGAATACCAAACGCATTTTTCATACTTCCACTGATTTGCTTGAATTTAGGAACATTAAATTCTGCGAAAGAAAGAATTAGGACAAAAAATGCCATCAACAAAGTTGCCATATCTGCAAAAGTTGCCATCCACGCAGGGGCGCCTTTTGGGGGGCATTCTGGGCACTCATGTTCCTCTTCTTCTTTAGTTTCTTTTTTTTTTTCTTCTTTTTCCTCAGCCATTAATCTTTCCTATAATTTAAGCTGCTGCCTCTATTAGTTTTTGCTTTTCTTTTGGAGGAAGATTAGCAACAAGTTGATCTTGAATGTTTCTTGCACTTTCCCCTCGGGAAATTAACTGTAAACCGGTAATTATCATTTCTCTATAAGTGACTTCATAAGTTGTGTAGCCTTTCATTTTCACAACAATCGGCATAAAAATGGTATTTGCAATCATAGCTCCATATAGAGTGGTCAAAAGAGCAACGGCCATTGCAGGACCAATAGCCTTCGGGTCAGCCATGTTACCTAACATTGCTACTAATCCAACTAAAGTTCCAATCATGCCCATTGCTGGTGCAATATCAACCCAAGCTTGAGCAACTCCAGTTGATTTTGCATGTCTACCTTGCATAGCTTTTAATTCTTTTTTTAATTGTATGGTTAATTTCTCTTCATCAGCACCATCTACAAGCATCTGTAAACCACTATCAAAAAAGGGATCTGGGGTTTCTTGACCTTCAAGAGCCATCATTCCATCTTTTCTAGCTATTCCAGCAAGCTCAGTTATTCTAGTGATTAATTCGTCCATTTTTTTAATAGGCGGTTTAAAGGCTTTACCCATAGCCCCAAATGACCCTAAGAAAAGTGGTAATGGGGCAGTATACATTACAGCGAAAAATGATCCACCAAAAACAATTAAAATTGAAGGTATGTCAACGTACATACCTATTCCACCTGCAGAAACCATTGCACCTGCGATCATACCTATAGTTCCTAGAAATCCAATGAGTGATGCTATATCCATAATTTATTTTCCATTAATTTATTTTTAATTTATATGTATATTTATAATATCTTGGTATAAAAACTGCAACTTTGATACCAAAGTAGTAAAAATTTATTATTTAGTAATTAATATATATTTATCGTATTATTAAATTCTATGAAAAAAAAACAAAATAATATCATTAATAAAATTAAAATACTTTGTATTTTTTTTGTTTTTACAACACTCAATTTTTCGTTTAATCAAAATCTAAAAGCCAGAGATTACATTGATAAAGGACATATTGTTATTGATTTAAAAAATAAAGTTGAATGGCTTAAATGTTCAGTAGGACAAGTTTGGGATACTGAAAAATGTACTGGTGATTCAATAAAAGTTTCCTTAAAAGAAGCTGAAGATTTGTTACCACAAGTAAATCAAGAACTGGGAGGTGAATGGAGACTACCTAATAAAAAAGAATTGGTCAGTATTATTTGTAAAAGATGTTACGGTGCTAAAATAAATGAAACTTATTTTCCTAACACTCAAGCTGATATTTATTGGACATCACAAAGAAATTGGTGGTCTCCTCAATTTTTCTGGTCAGTGAATTTTATGACTGGTCACGCTTATGGGAGATTCGTTCCAGAAAAAAAATTATTTGTCAGATTTCTCAGAGACAGATGATTTTTGTTTTGTAAAATATTGAAAAATTTTTCCGATAAAAACTAAAATTCCAACAGATAAAATAGCTATAGCTACATTCCATGAGTTAATGTAAGCTAAAAGGTGGAGTTTATCTGTGAGCGTAAATGAAACGATTATTAAAAATAAAACTGAAATCAAAAAAACTCTCAGAAAAAAACACAATCTACAGTTGTTTTCTTTATCTTTGTATGACATAGCAATCAATTTCTTTTGATCTTGAAAATTTACAAGTCTGGTAGACATTTTCTTCGGAATCTGAATCAAACTTAAGAAAATAAATCTTTTTTTTTTCATTATATTGTATTTTTGATTCAAAAAAATCAAATTTTGGTTTAATAATCATATCCACTTTATTTTTTAATGTTTTAGCGCCAATTTCTTTTGAAAAGGCTCCAAATT
>CABZAL010000029.1 GCA_902523675.1 uncultured Alphaproteobacteria bacterium
ATTTTTATAGCAGTTGGCACTCCATCAAGAATTAAAGATGGTCACGCTGATTTGTCATTTGTATTTAAAGCAGCTGAAGAAATAGCTGATTGTTTAAATGGCTATACAGTGATTGTTAACAAATCTACCGTTCCAGTTGGAACAGGTAAACAAGTTTTTGATATTATAAAAAAAAAAAATAAAAATCTTGAATTTGATGTTGCCTCTAACCCAGAGTTTTTGAGAGAAGGTTCTGCGATTAATGATTTTATGAGACCTGATCGAGTTGTTATTGGTTGTGAAAGCATGAGAGCCAAAAAAATTTTAAGTGAGATATACAGACCATTATATTTATTAGAAACTCCAATATTATTTACTAAAAGAGAGACTGCAGAATTAATAAAGTATGCAGCAAACTCTTTTTTAGCAACAAAAATTACTTTCATAAACGAAATTGCTGATTTGTGTGAAAAAGTTGGTGCAAATGTAAGTGATGTGTCAATTGGAATTGGATTAGATGGAAGGATTGGAAAAAAATTTTTACATCCAGGGCCAGGGTATGGTGGTTCCTGCTTTCCAAAAGATACTCTGGCTCTTGTAAAAACTGCTCATGATTATAACTCACAACTTGGGCTTGTTGAACATGTTGTAAAAAGTAATGATTTAAGAAAAAAAAATAATATTAATTTAATTAAAAAAGCATCTGTTAATAAGCTTAATGGAAAAAAAATAACAATTCTTGGTCTTACTTTTAAACCAAATACTGATGATATGAGAGATAGTCCTAGTCTGATTTTAATTCCAAAACTACTTGATGAAGGATGTAACATTTCTGCATATGATCCAGAGGGATTAGAGTCAGCAAAAAAAGTCTTTGATGACAAAAGAATTTCATGGTTTGACGAAACTTATTCAGCGATGGTGGATTCGGACATCCTGGTAATTCTAACTGAATGGAATCAGTTTAGAGCTCTTGATTTTAAAAAAGTTAAAAGATTATTAAAAACGCCTACTTTAGTAGATTTTAGAAATATATATAACCCCAAAGAAATGAAAGAGATAGGTTTTAATTATTTTTCTATTGGGAGACCGGAAGAACTTTTTCTATGAAATATTTTTTTGATTCAACAATTATTAGAGAGTATGATATAAGAGGAATTTATGGAGATACACTTAAGAAAAATGATGCAAAAGTAATTGGTCATATTTTTGGTTTAAGTTTAAATAAAAATAAAATTGTCAATATCTGTTGCGATGGAAGAAAATCTTCTCAACCATTAAAAGAAAAGCTAATTGAAGGTTTGTCTGAAGTAGGTTGTAATATTATTGATATAGGTGTGGGACCTACACCTATGCTTTATTATTCCAACTTTTTAAATGATAGTGAAGCTGGGATAATGATAACTGGTTCACACAATCCGCCAAGTCATAACGGTTTTAAAATTGTTAAAAATAAAATGTCATTTTTTGGGATTGATCTTAAAAACTTGGCAAAATCAGCAGAAAATTATGATCTCTTTGTAAAAATGTCAACTTATAAAAAATGTGACATAGAAGACGACTATGCCAACATGTTGATTAAAAGTCTAAAACAAGAGAAAAATTTGAATATTGTATGGGATGCAGGAAATGGTTCTGCAGGAAACGTAATGAGGAAAATTGCTCATCATGTAAAAGGAGAGACAATTTTATTATATGATGATATTGATGGAGACTTTCCTAATCATCATCCTGATCCATCTGATCCGAATACACTTAAAGATTTGATCAAATCAGTCAAGCAGAACAATATGGACCTAGGTATTGCGTTTGACGGTGACGGCGATCGTATAGGAGTTGTTGATAATGAAGGCAATATCATATCAGGTGATCTATTGTTACTTTTATTGGGGATTGACGTACTAAAAAAAAATCAGGGAGCCTGTATAATAGGTGATGTCAAGTGTAGTCAAGTTCTATTTGACGAAATTGAAAGAAATGGAGGTAGAGCAATTATGTCTAAGACTGGACATAGTTTAATTAAAGATTGTATGAAAAAAGAATCAGCGGATTTAGCTGGTGAGATGAGCGGGCATATCTTTTTTGCTGATGATTATTATGGTTTTGATGATGCTTTATATGCATCGATAAGACTTTTAAATATTTTGTCTAAAAGTAAAAAAAAATTATCAGAACTAATTTTTCAATTTCCTAAACTGTATAATACTCCTGAAATTAGAATTAATTGCGATGATAAGGAAAAATTTAGGATCATAGAACAAATAATATCCAATCAAAAAAATAATAATTATTCAGAAATTGATGGTATCAGAGTCAAATATGAACACGGATGGTGGTTAATGAGGGCTTCAAACACACAAGCAGCGATAGTATTAAGATGTGAAGCAAATACTATAGAAGGACTCAATATAATGAAAGAAAGAGTAAAGGAAGAATTAAAAAGAGTCAAACCCGAATTAGTGCAACAAATTACTTGAAAATAATAATTATTTTTTCTATTTTTAAATTATGAGTAAATCAATTTCAAACGGTGCTGCTAATTCTAATAACGATAATCTAAACGATGTAGTATTAGTTACAAAAGAAGATATAAAGATTAAAAAACCTAAATTATATAAGGTAATTTTACTGAATGATGACTATACTCCTATGGAATATGTTGTTAGTCTTTTAAAAAGTATTTTTAGTAAGACACAAACTCAAGCGGTTAATATCATGCTGACAGTCCATCAAAAAGGTTCAGGCGTTTGCGGTGTTTATACGTTAGAGATTGCAGAAACTAAAGTGGAAACAGTTATGAAAAGAGCAAAAAGTGATCAGCATCCTTTGCAATGTATTTTGGAGAAAGAATAATGCTATCAGAAGAACTTGAAAATACACTTCAAAGAGCTTTGGATAAAGCTTTGAATTTAAAACACCAATTTATAACCTTAGAGCATTTGCTTTTTGCTTTACTTGAAGATAAAAATGCACAAAATATTTTTAATGCTTGTAAAGTAAATATTGAGATCCTAAAACGAGAAATTGAAGGATTTCTTGAAAAAAATCTTTCAGATCTAGTTTTATCATCAAAAAATGATCCAAAACCAACCTTGGGTTTTCAAAGAGTAATTCAAAGAGCCGTTATTCATGTTCAATCTTCCGGTAAAAAGGAAGCTAATGGTGAAAATATTTTAGCAGCCATATTCTCTGAAAGAGAATCTCATGCCGTTTACTTTTTACAAAAACAAGATCTAACGAGACTTGATGTAATTAATTACATCTCTCATGGTATCAAGAAATCCGACGAGTCTGATAATGAAAATAATATTTTTGAAAATACAAGTGAACCCAATAACAGTGTTGAGGTCCCAAAACAGAACTTCTTAGAAAAATATTGCTCTAATTTGAATCTTAAAGCAAAAGACAATAAGATAGACCCAGTTATTGGAAGAAAAGACGAAATCTCTAGAACAATACAAATATTGTCTAGAAGAAATAAAAATAATCCTATTTTTGTGGGTGACCCTGGTGTTGGAAAAACTGCACTAGCAGAGGGGTTAGCTATTGAAATTGTTAATGGAAATGTTCCAAAAAATTTAAAAGATTGTATAATTTTTTCTCTTGATCTAGGTGCTCTCGTAGCTGGAACAAGATATAGAGGTGATTTTGAAGAAAGATTAAAAAAAATTATTCAAATATTCGAAAAGAATGAGAATTATATAATATTTATTGACGAAATACACACTTTGATTGGAGCAGGCGGAACCAGCTCTGGAACAATGGACGCCTCTAATCTATTGAAACCAGCTCTGTCAAAAAGATCTTTAAGATGCATCGGGTCAACAACATACTCAGAGTTTAGAAATTTCTTTGAAAAAGATAGGGCATTAAGTAGAAGATTCCAAAAAGTTGATGTAGATGAGCCAACAGCCTCAGATAGTATTAAAATTTTGGAAGGTATAAAAAATTATTATGAGGAATTTCATAAGGTAAAATTTTTAGAAGGTTGTTTTAAATTAGCTGTTGAATTATCGAAAAAGTATATTTCTGATAGAAAGCTCCCAGACAAAGCTATTGATGTTATAGATGAAGCCGCAGCTGCTGTAAAAATTGATACTAGAAAAGATAAATCTGTTTCCGAAAAAGATATTGAGAAAATTATCTCTAGAATGGCGAAAATACCAGAAAAAACGATTTCGTCTAGAGATAAAATTAAATTTAAAAATTTAGAAAGAGATTTAAAGACACTAATTTTCGGTCAAGACAATGCAGTCGAATCACTCGCTTCTGCAGTAAAATTATCTAAAGCTGGTTTGAGTAATTTAAATAAACCAATAGGTTCTTATTTATTTACTGGTCCGACAGGTGTTGGGAAAACGGAATTAGCTAGACAGTTAGCTAACATCTTGGGAATAAATCTTGTAAGATTTGATATGTCTGAGTACATGGAAAGACACAGTATTTCAAAACTTATTGGCGCACCCCCGGGTTATGTTGGATATGACCAAGGTGGAATGCTTACAGATGCAATTGATAAACAACCACACTCCGTTTTATTGTTGGACGAAATAGAAAAAGCTCACCCAGATCTTTTTAACATCTTACTACAAGTTTTTGATTACGGAAAACTAACAGATCATCTAGGAAAGACAGTTGATTTTACAAATACCATAGTAATAATGACAAGTAATGTTGGTGCAAGAAACTTATTTAAGGAAAATATTGGATTTTTAGACCAAGACGCACCAGTTAATATTGACGATTCTTTAAATGAATATTTTAGTCCAGAATTTAAAAATAGACTAGATGCAATTATTCAATTCGATAAATTAAATGAATTAAATGCTATGAGGGTAGTAGAAAAATTTGTGTTAGAGCTAGAAACAATCTTTTCCGAAAAACACTTAATATTAGATATTTCTTATAAAGCAAAAAAATGGCTTCTAAATAAAGGTTTTGATCCTTCAAATGGTGCACGGCCTATGGCTAAAGTTATTAGTCAATATATCAAATCACCCATAGCTAATGATTTACTGGATGGAAAAATCAAAAATGGGCAGAAGATATTCGTAGATGTTGATAGCAAGAAAGATGAACTAGAAATAAAACTTGGCGAATCAAAAGGTAGAAAAGTTTTGAAGAAACAATAACTACTATTTGTATGGAACCCTGTCTTTCAGATATTCCATGTTTTGAATAATTATTTTTTTCTCTCTATCTAAATAATCTTCGATGGCCTCTCTCATTTGTTCATTTTCAATCCAATGATTACTGTAAGTGAAATGAGGATAATATCCTCTTGATATTTTGTGCTCACCTTGGGCACCAGCCTCGATTATTTTAATTTTGTTATTTATTGCGTATTCGATAGATTGATAATAACAAAGTTCAAAATGTAAGTTTGGAATATCCTTAACACACCCCCAATATCTGCCAAATAGCTTATTTTTACCTATAAAATTTAGTGTGCAAGCTAAATTTTCACCTTCTTGATCCTTAGCTAAGATCATCAGTACCTTATTTTTTAGTTCAGTATTAGACAAAAACTTAAAAAAACTAAAATTTAAATATTTGTAAGACCATTTTTTATCAATTGTAGATGAGTAACAATTGTAAAAGAAGTCCCAGTCAGATTTTGAAATTTGATCACCTTTAAGATGGAAAATTCTAATTTTTGAATTTTTAATATAATCTCTTTCTTTTAAAATATTTTTTTTTTTTTTATTTTTTAGCGTTTTTAAAAAATCATCAAATTTTTCATAACCATCGTTTATCCAGTGATATTGTATACCTATTCTTTGTAAGAAATTGAAGTTCTTGAGTACATCAGATTGCTTTTTGTCAATAAAATTTAAGTGAAAAGAAGAAAGTTTATGATCTTCTAACTCATTTTTTATAATAGGAATAATACTATCTAATATATCAATAGTATCTTTATCATAAAAAATTCTGTTTCCATTTACCGGTGTGAATGGAACACCAGCTAGAAGCTTAGGATAATATTTTATACCTAATCGATGATAAGCATCTGCCCATGCATGATCAAAAACAAATTCACCGTTTGAATTAAATTTTCTAAATGTTGGTACTATGCATACAGTTTTTTGATTTTTCTTGATAATAAAATGATTTGGTTCCCAACCTGTTTCCTTTTTTGTGCAACCACTTAGTTCAAGACAATTTAGAAAATCATAATTAAATAAAGGAGTATCTTCTTTGACAAGCGGATCCCATACTTTTTTTTGAAGAGAACGAATACTTTTTATTGACGAAATTTCCAACTTATAATCTTTCTTATTATAATATTGCAAATAATCCTTCTATTTCAACTTGAGAGTTTTTAGGAAGTGTTTTTACCCCAATCACACTTCTGGAATGAACACCAAATTTTGGACCAAGCACATCCACAATTAAATTAGAGGCTTCATCAAAAATTTTTGAGTGATCATTAAAGCCTTCTTCACATTGAAGATATCCTTTAATGTTTATAGTCTGCACAATTTTTTTTCTTTTATATGACAATGCTGAATTTACAGTCCATAACAAGTTTGACGCTGCAAGTCTGATCGCTTTTTTTAACTCATCCTTATTAGTGTTAATTGAAATTTGGCCTGTATATAAGACCTTTCCTTCTGCTACAGGTAATTGCCCTGATATATATATATTATCTTTATGAATAATATATGACTTATAATTAGCTAATACAAAATTTTCTTCTGGTTCTTTGAAACCAAGTTCTATTAATTTATCTTTAATGTCAATCAAGTTTTTGTTTATAATTACATGACAAACAATGTAATTCGTCAAGTTCTCTGTACATTGTAAAATTTCCGCACCTTTTACAAGGGTCTCCTTCAAATTTAAAGTTTTTACCCTTTTTGAAATTTTTAGGATTTAAACTTTTATCTGTATTTGAAATCAATGTTAAGTTATTATCAAATATTTTTTTCCTAACGTAACCTTTGCTAGTAAAAGATAACAAAACTTGTTCTGCATCTTTTTGTTGATTTTTTTCTGTTTTTACCTCAGGTATTAACTCTGTAGTTTGGTCACTTTCGTTTAAATTACTGAAATCGTCTCGTCCAAGATACGAAATTGCTAATTCTTTAAAAATATAATCTAAAATTGATGTAGTGAATCTAATTTCTTCATTACCTTCAACTTTTCCTGAAGGTTCAAATTTTGTAAAAGTAAAAGCCTCAACAAATTCTTCAAGAGGAACACCATACTGTAGGCCGATTGATATTGATATTGCAAAATTATTCATAAGACTTCTAAAGGCTGCTCCCTCTTTATGCATATCTATAAAAATTTCTCCTAGAGAACCGTCCATATATTCTCCTGTTCTTAAATATACTTTATGATTATTAATTGAAGCTTTTTGAGTATAGCCTTTTCTTCTCTGAGGTAATTTATTTCTTTTTATCTCAATATCTCCATTTAAACTATTTGAAAATTTTGTTAACTTTTCTTTGAAAAACTCAATTTGAGACAACATTTTTTTTCTATCTTCCTCTGATTTTAATTTCTTTGAAATTTTTTCTTGATTGACTAAAAAATTATCTATTAGTTTTTTTATAGCTTTAATATTTTCCATAATACTTTATATTTTAACATATAATTAGATGACTATATCATATAATAAAATATTTTTAAAAATTTATAGCTATTTTTTTGCAAAAAAAATTGGTGTAGACGATTATGGTAATTCATATTTTCTTGACAAAAAAAGATCAACTGCAAATAATGGTAGAGAAAGAAGATGGGTCATTTATCAAGGAGATGTTGAAGCTAGCAAAGTACCACCAGAATGGAACGCTTGGTTACACCATGTCACAAACGAAAAACCTAGAAAATCCAGAAAACCTAAATGGATAAAAGAACATTTACCAAACCAAACCGGAACTGCAAAGAGTTTGAACAGTAAATCATCTAATAATAAAATTTATACCTCATGGAAGCCTAATGATGAGAGATAAATTAAACTTTGTCATCGGAATAACTTTTATTATTTTCTGTATTTCATTAGTAAATTACAGCAGAAATGTTAATGAAGATTCTTTTATGATTAAAGCACAATTTAACAGAATTGACGGATTAGAAATAGGCTCGCATTTGAGGCTATCTGGGGTCCAAATTGGAAAGGTTGAAAAAATTTTAATTACCAATAATAAGCCGATGGTTCATTTTACAATAAATAATAGTCATATAATTCCAATCGATTCCTCAATTTCTATTCAGACTGATGGTTTATTTGGAAATAAATATGCTATAATCGAACCTGGAGGAGCTGAGAAAAGTATAAAAAATGGTGATCAAATTATTTTTACAGAAGATTCAATTTTGGTAGAAGATTTATTGAGAAAAATAATAAATTTAGGAGAAAATAGATTTCAGAAAGATCACTTATGAAAAAAAATTACTTTGAAACTATACTTGGTACTGTAATATTAATATTTTCTATATTTGCTTTATCAGTATTTATTAAAGGAAACTCAGTTCAGGACGATAAAAGTATGATAAGCTTAAGTGCTAAATTTCTAAAGGCTGGGGGTATTATAGTGGGTAATGATGTTAAGCTTAGGGGAGTTAAAATTGGTACAGTTTCAAAAGTGTATCTTGATGATGAATTTTTTGCAGTTGTTGAATTTTACATTGATGAAAAAATCAATTTACCTTCAGATAGTCAAGTAAGTATAAACAATGATGGATTATTAGGTGGAAAATATTTGTCAATAGTCCCTGGCACAACTGAAAATAAAAGTCTAATTAATAAAGATGAATTTTTAAATGTTGTTGATTACGAGTCAATTGAGGATCAGGTAAGTAAAATTATTTTTTTAGCCACACAATGAATAAAATTAAAAAAAATAAATACATATGGCTGAATAAATCTCACGAGATAATTTCGTGTGACGAAAAATTAAAAATTCTTAATGAAAATATTTTAGAATTAGAAAACAACTTTCAAAATATTTTTGATGATGCTGTAATAATGGGTTGTGATGAAAAGGATTTCAAAAAAAAAGTAGTTAATATAGTAAATAATTTAAAATTTTCATTTGACAAATAGTGATAATATTTACTTTCTTAGTATATTTACTTTCTCATTTAGTATTTGCTCAAGAGCTTGAAATGATA
>CABZAL010000030.1 GCA_902523675.1 uncultured Alphaproteobacteria bacterium
ATTTATTTATCTCTGGTTCCTTTCCTCTCATATTATTTTTTTCCATCTTTTGATTCAAGATTAGGTCAAATCTATATGACATTAATCGTTTCATTAAGTTTATTAATAAGGAGTTTAGGATTAAATGTTATCAACTTGTTTAAAAATTTTAAAATATCAAAAAAAAATATTAGTTTTTTTATATTTATTTGTAGTATAATTCCTTTATTAATTAATAGTTATTTTGCAAATTCTCTAAATTTAATTTTATTTGTTTTTGCCAGATTATCAATAGGTATATTTTTAGGGTTAAATGATAGTTTGCTGTATGAATCTAATTCGCAAATTTCTTCAAGGAATAGAAACATAAAAAGCTTTTTAGTTTTTTCCTTGGGAATTTTTATAGCCTTATTATTTTCAACATTTTTTAATCAGGTTTTTTCAAACTCTCAACTAAATCAGGGTTTTTGGAAATACCCCTGCCTATTATTTTCGATACTCTCATTATGCTTTTTTTTTATTATTAGAATTAATAAAAATTACAACCTGAAATATCAATTCATAATTGATGATATAAAATTGGAGATTAATTTACTCTTTGTCATTAGTTATGTTTTGAAATATATTTTTATTTTACTTCCTTACGTGTTTCTTTCTATGTTTTGCTTGAGTTTCTGGTTACCTGGATCAGCATTGTCGGAAAATATGTTTATTTCGGAAATAAAATTAGTTCACATAATTTTTTTTTTTATTTCTTCTATATTTTCAAATTTTATTTTTGACCTTGTAGGACGAGAAAAAATGTTTAGATATTTCATATTCTTTGGTTTAATTATATCTACATTGATGTTTTCTCTAAATTTGAGAGAAAGCTCATATAGTATAAACTTTCTTCATTTTTTTATTGCTATCTATTCTTCATTTGCAATATCAATTTTTTATACGAAAACAAAAATTATGAAAATAGGAATCTAAAAAACCTTTATCTTATGATCAATTTACCATTATTCATTATTTCTTTGTTGATTCCTTTTTTTGTTTATTATTTAATGTTTAATGTAGTATATTATAATTATATATATCTGTTGATTGCATTATTACTTTTAGCAAGCTTAATAGGACAAAGGGTTTTATCTAAGGTTAAATGAATTTATGAGTGAAAAAATTAGTGCTTCCCATATTCTTATAATGCATAAAGATTCCCAGAGCTCTAGATCGAATATTTCAAAAGATGATGCTTTAATTCAAGCTAAAAAAATTTACGATGAACTAAAATCAAAACCAGAAAAGTTTAAAGATATCGCCAGTACTAAATCAGATTGTGCTTCTGCTGCTAGTGCAGGTAGTCTAGGAGAATTTGGTAGAGGCGTTATGGTGAAGGATTTTGAAAATGTAGCATTTGATTTAAAGGTTGATGAAATATCTGAACCTATTGAAACTGATTTTGGCTTTCATATTATTAAAAGAGATAAATAATTATAAGCTATATGATTATTTCAAAACCTTCAAAAATTGGATGTCCAATATAAACATCCCTATGCGTTCCTACATTCTTATGAGCTTCCCTAAAAGATTGAGATTTAGTCCAACTCAGAAAATTATTTTCTGAGTTCCAGGTGCTATGTGAAACATATAAGGTATATTCTTCATTAGTTAGTCCTTTTATTAAATTAAATTTTATAAAGCCTTTAACTTTATCAAGATGTGTTTCTCTATTTTTCCAAATCTTTTCAAACTCCAATTCCTTCCCAGTTTTTATTTTGAATCTATTCATTGCTATGTACATTAAAACTCCTAATTTGTAAGTCTTTTGTATATGTGGTAAATTTTTAATACTTTTTTATAAATAATTTGTTAACTTATAAATTTTATTATTATGAAGTGGAAAAAAAATTGTATTTGAATCCAAATATTTACTGAATTCTTTATTTCTTACATCTAAGCCACCAGTAAATTTACCATAAGCAGGTAAAATAATAATATTTTTCGAATATACAAAACATTTCTTTGATATTTTTCTACCATTAATCTTTAATATGATTTTTGGATGAAGATGTCCACAAATTAAGGACTTTTTAATTATTTGGGGTTCATGAGAGAAATTAATATTTTGTTCAGAAAAAGTATTGAAAAATTTAATGTTTGGTATCTTTATAAATTTATCATGATTACCGAATATAAAAAAAATTTCATAAGATTTTATTAATGACTCAAAGATTTTTTTTGAACTTTTTTCTAGTCTCTCGTAAGCTTTGGAGTCATGAAACACATCACCCAATAATATAAGCTTTTTTACTTTATTATTTATCAGCATCTCTTTAAGTTTTGTTAAAGTTTCTAAACTATCGTAAGGAGGAATAAAGATCCCATTTTTTGCAAAGAATGAGGATTTCTCAAGATGTAAATCGGAAATGATTGCTGTTGATTTTTCAGGCCATATTATTGCTCCTGATTTTTCCAATAAAAGTATTTGATCATTGAATTTAATCAATTTCATTTAATCCAACATCTTTTAACAATTTTTCTTCATAAGATTTTAAGTAAAACTCCTCTGTTTTACTTTTGTCTAAATATTCACTATTAATTTCAATTAATAGAGGAACTGATAAAGGAGATGGTTTATCAAGGACTTGTAAAATAACATTATTTTTTATTTTTTTAAAGAAAGATTCAATTCTTTCAATTTCAACGAGATCTCTTCTAGATTCTTCATTTGTTGCAGCAATCAAAATATGGTTATTTTCGTATTTCTTTAATACTTTATAAATAAGATCAGAATTGATATTTAATTGTTTAAAGTTTTTTTTACCTGGAAATCCTTTATCAAGAAGACCTGATATTATAGCTACTTTTCTAAAATTTCTTCTCATCATGGAAGAGTTTTCGAGCCATTCAAACATATTTTTAGAAATAGATTTGTAATTTAATAAATTTTTAATATTAATGACTTCTTTGTCTGTCCAAATAATTAGAGCGTAATCATTTGTAACAAAACCTAGTGGATTTATTTTAAGGTTCTCTATTTTTTTTGATAGGATAAATCCTAAAGTTTGATTTACGTTTTTTCCTTCAAACGTATAAAAAATATAAAAATGTTCACTAATATTCTTATTTTTCTTTTTAAAATACTCAATCATTAAAGTATTATTTGGTGGGATTATAGATTTATTTTTTTGAAACTCTAACCAACTTAAAATATTTTTTGGTAGTGCTTTCCATTGTTTCTCATCATTTAAGAAATCTAAAACCCTTTTTGACAGTTTTGTCGAAAGTGGCATTCTCCCTCCTGCATAAGAAGGAATTTTTGGATTTTTTGCCTTAGAACCTTTTACTAACACTGTATCCATTGCTATACTTTCAAATTTAAGAATTTTACCACCAAATAAGAATGTATCTCCGAAACTTAATTTTTGGATAAACCAATCTTCAATTAATCCTAAACTTTTGTTATTTAATTTTACTTTTAACATTTGAGATTCAACTATGGTTCCAACATTAAGTTTATATTTATTTACAAACTTGCTAGAGGCCAAAAAAAAGTCACCATTTCTTCTTTTTTTAAGTTTTGAAAATTGTTTATAATTTTTTAATGAATATCCACCATCCACTAAAAAGTTGAGAATTTGGATAAATGTACTTTTCTTTAGTTTTCTATATGCCCATGTTTTCTTTACCTCAGCATATAATTTGCTTGTGTTTATATCTTGTGAACAAGATACACCTATAATGTGTTGTGCTAGAACATCGGAAGAACCAAATTTTTCTGGTATATCCTCTATATCGAGATCATTTACAGCACCAATTGCAGCATTACACTCTATAAATTCAAAACGATTTGTAGGAACGAGATATCCATGGATTTCACCATTAATTCTGTGATTACATCTCCCCATTCTTTGTAACAAACGAGAAATGCCTTTGGGCGTGCCAATTTGTATGACTAAATCAATTTCTCCCCAATCAAGCCCCAGATCAAGTGAACTTGTTGCAACAACACAATCTAATTCTCCAATTGACATTTGATTTTCAACTTTTAATCTTAATTTTTTTTCTAGACTTCCATGATGGATTGCAATTTTTAAATTATTCAAATTTATTTTCCATAAATTTTGAAATAATAATTCTGCTTGTGCCCGAGTATTTACAAATATAATAGCACTTTTATTTAAAATAATTTCATATATATCCTCGCAAGCATAGTCTGCCATATGTCCTGACCATGGAACCTTATTTTTCGAATTAAGAATTTTTAATGAAATTTTTTTATTAATCTCTGGTTTTAAAATGACGTAGTTTTGGCTGCAGAAATAATTACCTGCTTCTTCTGGATTTTTTAATGTAGCTGAAAGAGTGATAGTTTGAATGGGTTTAACTTTATTTTTTAGCCTGACTAAATTTAGAGATAGCAATTCACCTCTTTTAGTATTTACTATTGAGTGCACTTCATCAATAATTATAAACTTAAGTTTCTCGAATAAATCTTTTTTCATTTCAGCCATTAATAAAACAAAAGACTCAATAGTCGTAAATAAAATATTTGGAGGTGAAATGAGTTGTTTTTTCTTAACTGAAAATTGCGTATCTCCAGTCCGAGTTCCAAAGGATATATCTAAATTCATTTCATTTATTGGTTTTTTTAAATTTCTTTCAATATCATAGGTCAATGATTTTAGTGGAGAGATATATAAGGTATGTAACTTTTTAGTATTATTTTGTGCCAAATCTTCTATTGAGGGTAAGAATCCTGCCAGAGTTTTCCCAGTTCCAGTTGGTGAATTAAGAACGACATCCAATCCTTTTTTTGATTTCTCAAGTAGATCAATTTGATGTTGAAATAAAAACCAACCCTTTTTTTTTATCCAATTAGTTATTATATGATCAGAATTTAATTTATAATTTTTTTTCAACATAAATTTAATTATAACATGAATATTTTAGATAGTAGACTTAATATAAAGCCTTTAAATATATTTATCGACCCCCAGCATCCTGTTGAGAAAGCAATAATTTCTCATGCTCATGCTGATCATGCTAAATCAGGACACGATAAAGTTTTAGCTACTAAAGAAACAATAGACATTATGAAAATAAGATATGGAGAGAACTGTGCTAAAAGTTTTCAAGTAATAAATTATGGTGAAAGTCTTAAAATTAATGATGTTGATATAACGCTTTATCCAGCTGGACATATACTTGGTAGTGCCCAAATATTAATTAATTTCAAAGGACAGAAAACTCTTGTGACTGGAGATTATAAGACAGTTGATGATAAAATCTCCACACCATTTGAACTTATTAAATGCAATACTTTAGTATCTGAAGCAACATTTGGTTTACCTATTTTTCGTCATCCTAATGCTAATGAAGAAATTAAAAAGATAATTACATCTTTAAATAAGAATCCCCAATCAACTCATCTAATTGGATGTTATGCCCTTGGTAAAGCGCAAAGAGTGATAAATTTGTTAAGAGATTCAGGATATAAAGAAACGATATTCATTCATGGGGCTTTAGAGAAAATTTGCAGATACTACAAGAATAGTAATATTAAATTAGGAAATTTGGAAAAAATTTCAAATTTAAAAGATTTTGATTTTAAAAATAATATTGTTATAGCTCCTCCATCGGCATTAAAAGATCGATGGTCGAGAAGATTTAAAAATAAAATTTCCTCTCAAGCTTCGGGTTGGTTGTCAATTAAACAAAGAGTAAAGCAAAATCAAATAGAGATTCCATTAGTTATAAGTGATCACTGCGACTGGAACGAATTAACAAAAACTATCACAAATACTAGAGCAGAAAAAGTTTTGCTTACGCATGGAAATGAGGAGGCATTAGTGTATTGGTGTAAACAAAAAGGTATTGATGCTTTCCCATTATCAATTCACGGTATGAAAGAAAAAGTAGAGAAATGAAAAAATTTGCTGAACTATTAGAAAATTTAATTTATTCACCATCAACTAACAAAAAAATAGACCTGCTAGAGGGATATTTCAAAAGTAATAATACCCTTGAAAATGGTTATGCTCTCTCAGTTTTGTCCTCAAATTATAAAATGAAATTTATACGCGTCAGTGAAATAAAGAGTCTTATGCACTCGAAGTTTGATAAAACATTATTTGAATTGTCGTATGATTATGTAGGTGATTTAGCTGAAACAATTTCACTCTTTTGGAAATCAAATATGGATATTGCTAACTCAAAAAAACTACCTCTTCTGTCTGAATTTATAAAAAATTGCGAAAATAAACCTAAAAAAAAAATGTATGATTATCTTTTTAATCTATTAGATTTATCAAACCCGACTCAACGTTGGGCTATTATAAAAATTCTCTCAGGTGGTTTGCGAATTGGTGTATCTGAAAAAACAGTAAAAAAAGCTTTATCAAAGTATGGAAATAAAGAATTAGAAAAAATTGAAAAAATTTGGCATGGATTAAATCATCCTTACAATAACCTCTTTGATTGGTTAGATAATAAAAAACCAGAACCCATTATTGATAACTTTAAAACTTTTCATCCAATGATGTTATCTAACCCAATTGATGAGAAAAAAGATTTTCAAATATTAGATCATAAAGATTTTGTAGCTGAATGGAAATGGGACGGAATAAGAGTTCAAATAATTATTTCTAATGATAAGGTTGTTTTATTTTCAAGAAATGGTGATGATATTACTGAATCTTTTCCAGATATAACTTTTTTTTCAAAAAAAAATGTTGTTATTGACGGAGAACTTTTAGTAGGAAAAAATTGCCAACCGTCATCATTCAATGACCTTCAGCAAAGATTAAACAGAAAAAAAGTAAGTGAGAAAATAATAGATGAGTTTCCAGCTTTCATAAAAGCCTATGACATACTTTTTTTTAGGGAAAAGAGATCTTCGAAATTTGAATTTTTTAGATAGAAGAAAAATATTAGAAGAATGGATTAAAATGAATGGTAATGAAAAAATAGATCTTTCCAAATTTATAAAATTTAATGGGTGGTCCAATTTACAAAACTTAAAAACAGAATTTACAAAAACGACTGAAATTTATGAGGGTATAATGCTTAAAAATAAAGAAAGTATATATGAGAGCGGGCGTCCTAGAGGGAAGTGGTTTAAGTGGAAAAGAAATCCAAAGTATATAGATGCAATTCTAATGTATGCTCAAAGAGGGCATGGAAAAAGAAGTTCATTTTATTCTGATTATACTTTTGGTATTTGGAATGAAGACAAAATAGTACCCATTGGAAAAGCTTATTCTGGTTTCACTGATAAAGAACTTAATCTGTTGGATAAGTTTGTAAGAAGTAATACAATAAATAGATTTGGTCCAGTAAGAGAGATTAAAAAAGAGATTGTCTTTGAAATTGCTTTTGACTCGATTTCAGAGAGCAAAAGACATAAATCCGGAATAGCTCTAAGATTTCCTAGAATTTCAAGGATTAGATGGGATAAACCAATTGATGAGGTTGAGGATTTAAAGAAAATTAAAAAGGATTTTAATATCTCATAACAGTATTACTTTAATTATTTATCTTATAAAGAAGATAAAACATAACTACAAAATACAAAAATAAGGAACCATATCTAATTATCCATATTGTATTTAACCCGATGTTTTCTAGAGATAAAAATGACCAGTTAAATTTTTTTTTATTTTTTTCTGGAATAATGAATAAACTTAAAATATTTGAAAAAACGAAACAAACCATAAACCCACTAACATTCCACCACAACCAAGATATTTCTTTAAAAAAAATCCAACATATAATATTAGAAAGTATTCCTAAAAAAAAAGAAATACATATATTTGTTCCATTTGCTTTGTTGTTTATCAAACCGACAATGAAAACACTCAAAACTGGACCATTGATTAAGGAACTCACTTTGTTAATAGCAACTAGAACATTATTTGAAATATCGTCAACGTGAAATGTAAGAAAAATCAAAATAACCCCCCAAAATAATGTTACTATTCTAGAGATTAATAGTTCTTTTTTTAAGCTCCATTTTTGTTTGTTAAATCTCCTTAAAAAATCCTCCATAGTTGTTGCTGATAAACTATTTATAACTGAATCGATAGATGACATTGCAGCTGAAAATAAAGCAACTAATGTAAGTCCCACAATTCCAACAGGTAAATTTTGAATTAAAAATATTGGTAATGCCAAATTATAATTTGGTGAGTCATTATGAAGAGGAATACTTTTGATAAAATCACTATTTATTTGAGAATAAGCAGCTAACCCAACACCAATAAAACAATAGAGAACTACAAGAGGAAATCTTAATAACCCATTATAGAAAAAAACTTTTTGTCCTTCATTTTGATTTTTTGCACAAAACTCTCTTTGAACTTGGCTTTGATCACAACCATAATAAGAGATGTAAAGAAAAGTTCCACCAATTAGCATAGGCCAGAATGCAAAATCTGCTCCATCACCAAAACCATGTTGTGAAAAATTTAAGGTAGCAAGTCTTTCAGCTGGAATATAATTTATCATATTTTCTAATCCGCCAAATATATTTATTAAATAGAAAGAGATGCCAATGAGCACAGTTGTTAGAATAGTCATTTGTAAAACGTCGCTGTAAACTATAGCTTTTATTCCTCCTAGAAAATCGTAAATGATGGTTACTAAACCAAGTATTAAAACTGACCAAAAAAAACTTAACCCTGATACTAACTCTATAATTATTGAAATTCCGTAAACAGTGACTGCCGTGGCAAAGACTCTTACTAATTGAAATAATCCACTCAATAAAAGTCTTGTTTTTAAGTCAAATCTTTTTTCTAGATACTCGTACACCGAGATTAATTTGAGCTTATAAAAGATTGGAAATAAAAAAATCATAATTATTATCATGGATAGTGGTAATGCAAGTTCGTATTGCAACCAAATAAGACCTCCCCCCGCAGCGAAAGCAACAAAAGCAGGTGCTCCTAAAATACTACTGGTTGAACATTGAGTAGCAATAACTGAAACTGCTAAAAAAAAAGTATTTTCA
>CABZAL010000031.1 GCA_902523675.1 uncultured Alphaproteobacteria bacterium
CATTTGATAAAACATTAATTTCATCTAAAAATTCACCTCTAATGTATATGTAACACTTATTTGCTCCAATCGCGAAACCTGCTAGGAGACATCCCTCAATTAACTTATGAGGTTCATTTCTTATTATGTCTCTATCCTTACAAGTACCTGGTTCTCCTTCGTCAGCGTTGATAACTAAATAATGATCTCTTTTATTATCTTTGGGCATAAAACTAAACTTCATTCCAGTGGAAAAACCAGCCCCTCCTCTTCCTCTTAAACCAGAATTTTTAATTTCATTAATTATAATCTCTCTTCCTCTTAAAATGATCTTCTTCGTTTTTGACCAATCCCCTCTTTTTTGCGAGGATCTTAAATCTGGGCTGAATTTTCTATGAAGATTAGAAAAAATTATATTATTTTTAGATATCATTAGGTTCTCCCATTGTAAATTTTTATTGGTTTGCCCTTATAAGGTTCAGATCCTTTTCTCAGAATTTGTGAACCTTTATTTAATTTTTTATTATTTTTTATATTTTCAATGATTTTGTCAAAATTTTCTTCATTTAGATCTTCGTAATAATGATCACCAATCTTTGCAACAGGCGCATTTACACATGCACCTAAACATTCAACTTCTATCAAAGAAAAGCTACCATCCTCAGTGGATTCACCTACATTTAAATTTAACTTATTTTTGCAAAGCTTTACAATATTATCTGAACCTCTTAACATGCAGGGTGTTGTTGTACAAATCTCAATATGAGTTTTCCCAATGGGAGATAAATTATACATCGAATAAAAAGTAGCCAACTCTAGTACTTTCATTTCTGAAACCCCAAGAAAATTTGCTATATACTCAATTGCTTTCTTAGGTAGCCAACCACCACATTGTGTTTGTGCTAAAGTAAGTAAAGGCATAATAGAACTTTCCTTGTAGTTTTGAGGATAAATCTTTATAAATTCATTTGCTTTTTTTATATTTTCTTTGCTGAATTCAAATGATTTTGGTTGCAAATCTTCTTCAGCAAAATTTTGAAATTTATTTCCCACAATTAATACCTTATCTATCAATTTCGCCAAAAACTATATCAAGGCTTCCTATTATAGCTACTAAGTCTGCTAACATGTGACCTTTTGATAAAAATTCTGTTGCCTGTAGCAATGGAAAACCAGGAGCTCTGATTTTACACCTGTATGGTTTGTTTGTACCATCAGAAATGATATAAACCCCGAATTCACCTTTTGGAGCTTCTACACTTGTATATGTTTCACCGCTTGGAACATGATAACCTTCAGTAAATAACTTAAAATGATTTATTAAAGCCTCCATTGAAACTTTCATTTCTGATCTTTTTGGGGGAGTTATTTTTGGATCATCACTTATGCATTGACCCTTTGGCATCATTTCGATACATTGATTTATAATTAGAAGAGATTGACGCATCTCTTCAACACGAACTAAGAATCTTTCATAACAATCACCTACTGAGCCTGTCGGAACTTTAAAATCAAACTTATCATAGACATCATAAGGTTGTGTTCTTCTAAGATCCCACGCAACTCCACTTGCTCTTAAACATGGTCCTGAAAAACCTCTTTCGAGTGCGTCTTTTGCCTTGATTATACCAATATCAACTGTTCTTTGTCTAAATATTCTGTTGCTTTCCAATAGTTTTTCAACATCATTTATTCTGTCTGGAAATCTTTTGGTAAAATCTTTAATATCCTCTAAAAGCCCGTCAGGTAAATCTCTATGTACGCCACCCGGCCTAAAATAAGCAGCATGCAACCTTGAACCTGAAACCCTCTCATAAAATTCCATCAATACTTCTCTCTCTTCAAACAACCACAAAAAAGGGGTCATAGCACCCACATCAAGTGCAAAAGTGGTTATATTTAAAATATGATTCAATATTCTTGTAATTTCAGAAAATAATACTCTTATATATTGACCTCTGACTGGAACCTCAATTTGCATCAATTTTTCAACTGCTAGGGCATAAGCATGTTCTTGACACATTGGAGAAACATAATCTAGTCTGTCAAAATAAGGAATTGCTTGAAGATAAGTTTTATTTTCGATAAGTTTTTCTGTTCCTCTGTGTAAAAGCCCAATGTGTGGATCGGCTCTTTCTACAATCTCTCCATCTAATTCTAGCACAAGTCTTAAAACTCCATGAGCAGCAGGGTGCTGAGGACCAAAATTCATAGAGTAATTTTCAATTTTTGTTTTATTGACCACTCTTTTCATCTCCTGGAAGAATTTTAGTCATTCCTTCCCAAGGGCTGAGATTATCGAAGTCTCTATACTCTTGGTCTAATTTAACTGGTTCATTTATTACTTGTTGAGTTTCGTCATCATACTTAACTTGAACAAAACCTGTTAAAGGAAAATCTTTTCTCAAAGGAAAACCTTCAAAATCATAATCAGTTAATATTCTTCTTAAATCAGGATGATTTTCAAAACTAATACCAAATAAATCCCAAATCTCTCTTTCATACCAATTAGCACAAGGATAAATATTACTTAAGGACTCAACAGGTTCATCTTCTTTAATCTTTAGCTTGAGCTTCATTCTTAAGTTTAGACTAATACTCAATAGCTGATAAACAATTTCGAATCTATTTTTTCTGTCAGGGTAATCAACTGCACAAATATCTACAAGGACGTCAAAACTAGTATTTGGATGATCCTTCAAGAATAGGATTATTTTAATAAAATCTGATTTACTAGATTCTATAGAAAGTTCACTATTAGATACTAATACTTTGCAATCAAATATCTGAATTGAATTTTTTACTAAATCTATAGCATCAACTAATTTTGAATCTTTATAAGTCATTATCTAACTATTTCTTCATTTCTCATGATTTTCTTTTGTAATTGCAAAATACCATAAAGTAAGGCTTCTGCAGTCGGGGGACACCCTGGAACATAAATATCAACGGGAACGATTTTATCACAACCTCTCACAACCGAATAAGAGTAATGATAATACCCTCCTCCATTTGCACAACTGCCCATTGATATAACCCATCTAGGTTCAGGCATTTGATCATAAACTTTTCTAAGAGCTGGTGCCATTTTATTTGTCAAAGTACCGGCAACTATCATTACATCAGATTGTCTAGGACTAGGTCTAAACACAATACCAAATCTGTCAAAATCGTATCTACTTGCAGCTGACTGCATCATCTCAACCGCACAGCAAGCTAATCCAAAACTCATTGGCCATAGTGAACCGGAACGAGCCCAGTTTACCAAATCATTGTACTTAGTTATAATAAAGCCCTTGTTTGAGATTTCACTTTCAAATTCCTTGAAAGTTGTTTTATCTGCAACTAATTCCATTCCAAAGCTCCTTTCTTCCATTCATAAATAAAGCCTATTGTCAAAACTAAAAGAAAAAACATCATAGACCAAAAACCTAAACTTCCCAATTCAACCAACGAAATCGACCACGGAAATAAAAAAATAATTTCTAAGTCAAAAATAATAAATAATATGGCAACGAGGTAAAATTTAACATCAAACTTACCTCTTGTATCTGAAAAGGGTTCGAAACCACATTCATATGTCGAATTTTTTTCTAAGTAAGAGTCTTTAGAGGCCAAAGTAAACGAAGCAAACATAGCCCCTACAGATATAATCAAAGCCATTCCTAAAAAAATCAAAATTGGCAAATATTCTTCTAAGTTTAACATTACATTAATATAGTATAAATATGCATAATTTACATATTTATTTTATAAGTTCTGTAACTTGGTCAATACTTTCCTTAAAAAGAGAATAACCCTCACTCAAATTTAGTGTTTTTTCTTTAATTGATTTTACAGTATTTGAAAGAAAATCACAGCCCATCTGCTTATCATCACCTTTAAAATGATACCACATTCCTGCTTCTCCTACCTCACAATAAGAGTTTGGATCTATATAAATATGCGAAAGTAAAATTATTTTCGCTGTAAATCCTAGAGATCTCATCACATTAAGGGCCAGAGGTATATTCAAAAGTGGAACTTCATAAATTTTGCCTGTATTTGTAAAAACGATTGTTTCGTTACTACCTAACAATCCTTTTTTTGAATCTGGGGCAAAAACAAACAATTGGTCTTTTTTTCCGCTTATTCTACCACCAAGAAGAGAAAAAGCTAATAACTTTGATTCCGCAACATCGGCTATTGCTAATAACTGATTTTCTCCAAAAAAAAGATTTTTTACATCTTCAGGCAACAAAGATTCAATTACATTTTGTTGGTAACCATAATCGTCATAAAGTGATTTCAAAGCATCATCAACAGTCATGGGCGCGGGAAGAAGCTGTGTTCTTACAAATTCTTGTGCAATTTCATTATTTTTATTTATTGCTGTAGCGTAAAGTTGAAGTATTTTCTGAAATGACATTTCAAAATTACCAATAACTTGATCACCATACAGTCTAAAAAACTCGCACCTTTCTGGGTGTTTAAGTAATATTTTTGATGATCTTTCTATCAGAGATGACAATGTATCTCCGCCGAGAGTTGCGAACGTTTCAACTCTCATCTTTACTGGTTCAACATCAACTAGTTGCTGATTATAGAACCTTATAGATGCTTGTTTAACTTCCTGAGGTGTCATTTGTGCTGCATTGTCATCGTTAGGATTAGGATTGAATTTTTTTAGTTTAAAATCTAATAATTCTAGTAATCTTATGTCATCAGACAAGTCACAAGATGTATCAACATCTTCTACAACATTTCCCGGTCTTCCAAAGTCAGTCTCGTCAAGTTCTTCTTGTGCATTAAGAGAACAAACAAAGCTTAATAATATAATAATTTTGAGAAAAAATTTTATCATAGGTATTATTGTTAATTTCATTTTACACCAATGAAGGACTATATTGAAATAAATAAAAAAAAATGGCGGGAGTGACGAGACTCGAACTCGCGGCCTCCTGCGTGACAGGCAGGCGTTCTAACCAACTGAACTACACCCCCATTAAGAATGGTGGGCGGTGAGGGGATCGAACCCCCGACATCCACGGTGTAAACATGGCGCTCTCCCAGCTGAGCTAACCGCCCCACAATGCCAATTGAAAATAGTTACTTTTAGCATGATGTCCATATGTTATAAGACATTTTTTTTTATAATCAAAGATATTCTTAAACATTTCTTAAAATTAAATTATACTTTAATGACTTAATCCTTTTAAATATGATTGTAAATAAGTTAAAAAATTTGAATAATCAAATAATCTCATGCAAACAGTGTAAAAGATTAGTTGAATTTCGAGAAAAAATTGCTTTTGAAAAAAGAAAACAATATTTTGATGATGAGTATTGGGGAAAAGCTGTACACGGATTTGGAGACAAAAATGCTAAAATATTAGTTGTTGGGTTAGCTCCTGCAGCTCATGGAGCAAACAGAACTGGAAGAGTTTTTACGGGTGATAAGTCTTCGGATTTTTTATTTAAATGTCTCTACAAGAGCAAAATCTCAAATCTTGAAAGATCAGTCGATATAAATGACTCTCTAAAACTAAAAAATATGTATATAACTTTGGCATTAAAATGCGTACCCCCAAACGATAAACCAACTTCTGACGAACTGAAGAATTGTTTTAATTTTTTTAAAGAAGAACTAAATATATTAGAAAATGTAGAAATTATACTCGCTCTGGGCAAAATAGCATTTGATACTTGTATAAACTTTTTTAATTTAAGAAAAAGTAAATACCCTTTTAAGCATGGTCAACATTATGTTGTTAATAAAAAGATTCAAATAATTGCTTGCTATCACCCAAGTCCAAGAAATGTAAATACTGGGCTAATTAACGAAATAAAAATGAATAAGGTTTTAGATAAAGCTAAAAGCATGATTGAAACCACACTTTAAATTATAATAATTCGCAGTGTGGTTCAGAAAATTAGTTTACTGATTCTTTCAAAGCCTTTCCAGCTCTGAATTTTGGTACATTAGCAGCTGGAATCTGAATTGCAGCACCTGTTTGAGGATTTCTTCCAGTTGTTGCCTTACGCTTAGTAACGAGAAATGTTCCAAATCCTACTAGACGAACATCCCCGCCGTTCTTTAATTCTGATGTAATAGAGTCGAAGATTGAATCTACTGCTTTAGTGGCATCACTTTTTGATAGGCCAGCTGAATCTGAAACCTTTGAAATTAAGTCGTTTTTATTCACATTTGCCCCCTTTTGACAATAATTGACAATTATATTGTTTACTAAACTATCTTAGCCTTGGATTTATAGGAGTCAACTTTAAATTAGTGTCTTATGGCGCTTTCTTTACTTGTCTGATTATCTTTTGAAATCGTTAAATCATTTTCTACCCACTTGATTGGCACAATTTTTGACTTAAGAGCTGTTTTTAAAACCTCACTTGCATTTTCCACAAAAACAATTTCAAGCTTGGAAATTAGTTCTTCTTTATCAATCTCAGACAGATCCTTTTCATTTTCTTTAGGTATAATTACAGTTTTAATTCCACCTCTAACTGCAGCAAGAAGTTTTTCTTTTAAACCACCAATTGGCAGAACTCTTCCTCTTAACGTAATCTCGCCTGTCATCGCGACATCATTTAAAATTGGAATACCGGTTAGTGTAGAGACTATAGCTGTAAACATTGCAATTCCTGCTGACGGACCATCTTTTGGGGTGGCTCCTTCAGGAACGTGAATATGTATATCTTTTTTTTCAAACAGCAACGGAGAAATACCAAACTTTGTAGCATTTGAGTGTACATAACTTTGAGCAGCTTGTACAGACTCCTTCATAACATCACCAAGTTTGCCTGTGTAATTGGTTTTACCTTTACCTCTCATAGTAACCGCTTCAATTTGAAGTAACTCACCGCCTACCTCCGTCCAAGCTAAACCAGTACATACACCAATAAGACTCTTATTTTCAATCTCACCATATCTAAATTTCTTAATTCCAGAAAATTCATTAAGATTTTTCTTAGTAATTGAAATAGATTTTTTTCCTTCTGCAATTATAGATGTAAGTGATTTTCTAGATAACTTAGAAATTTCACGTTCTAGATTTCTGACACCCGCTTCGCGAGTATAGTATTTGACTAAGTCTTTTAATGCTGAATCAGCAACTTTAATTTCTTTTGATTTCAATCCATTTTCCTTAATTTGTTTTGGAACCAAATATTTTTTTGCAATCATTAATTTTTCCTTCTCAGTATATCCAGATAATCTTATTATTTCCATTCTATCTAATAGAGCTTGTGGAATATTTAGAGTATTTGCAGTTGTTACAAACATAACGTTTGACAAATCATAATCTACCTCTAAGTAATGATCATTGAAATTAGAATTTTGTTCTGGATCTAGAACCTCCAAGAGCGCAGCTGCAGGATCGCCCCTCCAATCAGAACCAACCTTATCAACTTCATCAAGTAAAAATAGAGGGTTAGAATGTTTTGATTTTTTCATACTTTGGATAATCTTTCCTGGCATGGAACCAATATATGTACGTCTGTGCCCTCTTATCTCTGATTCATCTCTGACACCACCAAGAGAAAATTTTAGGAATGATCTACCTGTTGCTTTTGCCAAAGATTTGCCTAAAGATGTTTTACCAACACCTGGTGGTCCTACTAGACATAAAATTGGTCCTTTAGGTTTAGCAACTCTGGTTTGAACGGCTAGAAATTCAATTATTCTCTCCTTTACCTTTTTTAACCCATAATGATCATCATCTAAGATAGCCTTTGCTTTCTCTAAGTCAGTATCAATCTCTTTATTATCTTCCCAAGGCAAAGAAATCATCCAGTCTAAGTAATTTCTTACTACAGTTGCCTCAGCAGACATTTGACTCATATTTTTCAATTTTTTGATTTCAGCATTAACTTTTTCTCTGGCTTCTTCTGTGAATTTAATTTCTTTAATTTTTTTTTCGAGCTCATACATATCGTCTTTGCTATCGCTAGAATCACCTAACTCTTTTTGTATAGCTTTCATT
>CABZAL010000032.1 GCA_902523675.1 uncultured Alphaproteobacteria bacterium
AATACTAATATCAAAATTAGCTTTGTAACAAATGCATATCTTACAGGCATATTACTGATTTAACATAATGTATATTATACCGTCTTAAGTCTAATTTAATTCTTAACTTAAGTATAACCAAGATATAACACACTTGAACCAAATATTATCCCAGTGACAATAAAAATAACAAATGTATATCCCATTATTTGTCTCATGTGCAGTCCCGCAATTGCAAGCAATGGAATTGTCCAAAACGGTTGAATCATGTTAGTCCATTGATCGCCATAGGAAACGCTTAATACTATAACATTTGGATCAACATTTAATTTTTGTGCGGCTTCAATCATTACTGGTCCTTGAACTGCCCACTGCCCTCCTCCTGACGGTATAAACATATTGACAATTCCTGCTGATAAAAATGAATAAAAACCAAGTGTTTCTTTCGTTGAAATAGAAGTAATCCAATCAGCTACGACATTTAATAATTCAGTATTACCCATCATACCCATTATGCCTGCATAAAAAGGATATTGAAGTATTATTGGGCCTACAGTTTTTGATGCATTATTAACTAATTCAACGAAATGCATAGGAGAATTTGAAAGAATAAGTCCAATACCTAAAAATGTAAAACTTACGAATGATAAAGTTAAAAAGAAACCATTAAGATAGTACGATAAGAAAATATAAAATAATATTACCAAACCAAGAAACAAGCTCAAGTATCTAGTATTTTCAATAATATATACAAAGTTTTTATTTGATTGGTTTTTATTTTTTTTGTCGTCTTTTTGATTTTTACTTAAAAGATTTTTTTGGATTTCTATTGTATCTTTGTCATTAGGTTTCATCATTGGGTTAATTAGTGTGATCGCAAATAGTGTTAGTATTGCCATAAAAATATTAAATGAGGTGAAAATTGTCTCAGTTACTGGAATTACACCAATTTTTGATTCTAATGTATGTCCTGGAGTTGATACAAATAATGCACTTGAAGAAGAATAACCCATATGCCAAATTACATACCCTGAATATGCTGAAGCGACTAACAATGGATAATGAATTTTAATTTTTTTTTTTAAGCAACCTAGCGCTACAAATTTCGAGACAATACCCCCTACGATCAAACCTAGGGACCAAGCCAATAAACTAGCACAACCTGAACAAAAAGTAACCAACGCGTAGGCTTGAAAAGCATTTCCAGGTAATTTTCCAACTTTGTTCAAAAGATTCTCAACAGGTGATGTATGAGCTAGTGAATGCGCCCCAATCATAATAAGACATATTTGCGCTGTAAAAGTAAAAAGCTTAGGTAAGCCTTCTCCCCATGCAAGAATAGCTTCTGAGGAAGTTGCGCCTGCTAAAGTTATGGCCAATAAGAAGGTAAGAATTGATAAGATTATTACAAATATAAAAGCATCAGGGTATGATTTCTCAACCATTCTTACGAATGGCTTGGCAATATTATCTAATGTTTTCATTAACTACTATTTTTATAAAAATTTTAGTTAATTTTTAGTGCAATAACTTTTCCTTCTGTCATTATAGGTATAAGTATTAAATTTTTGTCAAGTATTACTTCATGATCAGCTGCACCTTGCGCTGTGCTTTTGAGCACTTTAACTTTTGAATTGTTTTTCATAGAATAAAGCTTTCCAGCAGACCAATCAGTAACAAAATAAGCCCCTTTTCCATCAGCTTCAACTCCATCTAAATTACCTATACTTTTATCTGGACCTAAATTTTTAACTTTCTTTGTATTAAGATCAACAACTTTTAAATTTCCTGATCTTTCAGGTGTTCCCCAACCTTCCATAACGGAACCCCAGCTACCAACAATCATTTGACTTTTAGTTGCATCAATATGAATGCCATTTGGAGCTAAATTAGGACTATTTAACCATACAGGAAGTTGGCTAAATTGATTTAACCTATAAATACTATCTGTGTAAGTATCTCCAACGTACACATTACCATACTTATCTGCAGTGACGTCATTAAAACAGACTGCTCCAGAACCTTTATACTTATTTATTACTTTCCCAGAAGCAGTATCAACTTCAACCAACTCGTCTACATCAGCTATATAAAGTTTGTCTTTAAATATTGTAAGACCTTTTGGTGCATTTAAGGATTTTACCCATTTTTGTTCTATTATTTTTCCATCAAGACTCATTTTAGATATATAACCAGAACCATCTTTTTTGAAGGGATGATTTACAATATTTGAAACATACAAAACATCATTTGTTTTATCATAAATCACTGACTCCGGAAGTTCGAAAACTTTTTCACTTTCCCAAGCTGTTTCTAGTTCTTCAGCTTCGACTAAAAAACTAAACAAAAATATAGAAATGGATGCAGTTAAAATTTTAATAATTTTCATTTTTTCTCCTTTTTTGTTAATTGTTAGTTGGCATTGAAAATTTGATTTCATCAATCTTTGATGAAGGCCATTTTTGTGTTATCGTTTTTCTTTGTGTATAAAAACGTAAACCATCCGGTCCATAGATACTTAAATCTCCAAAAAATGAATCTTTCCATCCACCAAAACTGTGAAAAGATGAAGGTACTGGCAGCGGAATATTTATTCCAACCATACCAATATTAACCTCATCAGTAAATTTTCTTGCTAATTCTCCATTATTTGTAAATATGCAACAACCATTACCAAATTGATTTTTATCAATTATTTTCAATCCTTCTTTAACGTTGTCCACATTAATTATCTGAAGTACCGGACCAAATATTTCATTTTTGTATGATTCCATATCAGTATTAATATTGTCAATGAGTGTAGGTCCAAGAAAAAAACCGTTTTTTAAGCGAGAAGGTTTAACTAAAAGCTTTCTTCCATCAATAATAATCTTTGCTCCGTCTTTCTCTGCACTATCAATCATTTTAATAATATTTTGTTTATGCTCATTTGAAATCACCGGTCCAAAACTATCTGAATCACCACTTGCAACTTTAAATTTTTTTATTTCACTTGATAATGCATTAATAAGGGGTTTATGAATTTCACCAACTGTTATTGCAACTGATAGTGCCATGCATCTCTGTCCAGAAGAACCATATGCCGCACCTAAAAGTTGATTGACAGTTTGTTCAATATTTGCATCGGGTAAAATTAAAGCATGGTTCTTTGCACCTCCCAATGCTTGACATCGCATTCCATTTGAACTTGCTGTAGTAAATATATGCTTAGCGACCGGAGTTGATCCGACAAAACTCACGGCTTTAATTCTTTTATCATTTAAAAGGTCTGTAACAGTTTCTTTTCCCCCATTTAAAACATTTAAAACTCCGTCCGGCAAACCAGCTTCGGAAAAAAGTTCTGCCAAAAATTGAGTAGCAATTGGATCTTTTTCTGAGGGTTTTAATATAAACACGTTACCAGCTGCTATTGCTATTGGAAACATCCATAATGGAACCATCGCAGGAAAATTAAATGGTGTTATTCCTAAAACAATTCCAAGTGGCTCAAACTGACTCCAAGTGTCAATTGAGGTACTAACGTTTTTATTATGTTCACCTTTTATAGAATTGGCTATACCACAAGCATATTCTACATTCTCTATTCCACGTCTTATTTCTCCAATAGCGTCATTTTTAGTTTTTCCCAAATCGTCACTGATAAGTTTTGATAGTTTATCAATATTTTTTTCTAAAATAATTTTATAATTAAATAGAATATTTGTTCTCTTTGCTATTGATACATTCTTCCAAAGAGAAAATGCTTTTTCAGAACTTTCAATTGTTCTGTTAACGGTCTTTTTTGAGGCGGAGGATAAAATACCTAAAAGCTGTCCTGTTGAGGGGTTTATGATATCGATTTTTTCTCCATTATCAATAAACTCTTTGCCATCAATATAATGACCAAAAAAATTTTTAATTGAATTGTTATCCATACACAGACCAAATAATAATAATGAACGTATATTAATTCTATTAATTTTGCATTTCAATCTTTTTTTATTAGTTTTTAAATTGCAAATTTGCAGTTTATATGTTAATAAATCCAAATATTCGCATGTTTAACTGGAATGATCTTGAATCTTTTTTAACATTATCAAGAAGCTTAAAACTCAGTATAGCCTCTAAAAAATTAAAAATAGAATCAACTACAATATCTAGAAGAATATTAAGATTAGAAAAAAAATTAGACGTTAAACTATTTTTTAGATCAAATAATATTTATCAACTAACTGAAAATGGTCAAAGTTTATTGACCTTTGCTGAAAGAATAGAATCAGAAACTTTATCTATTAGTGAATTTTTTTTGAATAAAAATTTTAGTTTAAGTGGAACTGTTCGAGTTGCACTCCCTGAGGGAATCGGTGTAGAGGTTTTTTCAAATAATTTAAAAGATTTCTATAAGTTGCACCCAGATTTACAAATAGAGCTGTTAGCGGATACGAGAGCAAGAAATATGTTAACAAGAGAAATTGATATTTCAATATCATTATCTAGACCAAAAAGAGGAAGATTAATTGCAAAAAAATTAGCATCCTACAAGCTTAAATTATATGGATCATTAGCCTACATCAAAAAAAACCCAAAAATAGAGGTATTGAAGGATTTAGGTGATCATAGCTTTATAGGTTATATTGATGACTTAATTGACTTTCCTGAATTAAAATATCTTTCTGATCTTGGAAAAAACATAAAAGTTGTGTTTAGAAGCAATAGTTTAAGGGCACAATTGAAAGCAGTTGATCAAGGTATAGGACTTGCACTATTACATACTTTTATTGCAAAAAAACACAAAAATTTAAAAATAATTTTAAATGATGAAGTCAACATCTCAAGAGAGTATTGGGTTGTAGTACATGAAGATTTAATAAATTTAAAAAGAGTCAGAGTCGTAATGGATTTTTTAACGAGAATAATTCAAAAGGAGAAAAATAACTTTTTATAACTAAATTTTTATCTTCATGCCATCATAAGCAGCAAAACAATTATTTGGTAGTAATTTAGATATTTCATCATAATCTGTTTCATTATTCATGTGAGTTATAACTGCTTTTTTTGGTTTGACTCTATCAATCCATTTTAATGTTTTTTTTAAATGGGCATGTGTTTTGTGAGGTCGCACCCTTAAACAATCTACAATCCATAAATCTAAATTATTAAGCTTTTTAAATGCTTCCTCACTTAGTTCCACTACATCAGATGAGTATGCAAAATTATTTATTCTAAAACCTAATGTTTTACCAAACCCATGATCTTGATCAAAAGGCTCAATACTTAACTCATTAATGTTGAATTTTCCCTCAATAATAAACGGGTTCAAACAAGGTTTATAAAAAAAACCATTAGCATTAGGATGTAGTTTTTCAAAAATATAACCAAACTTTTTTTTAATTTGTTCTAATGTCTCTACATTCGTGTAAAGGTTAATATATTTATTCATAACAACATTCAAAAATCTAAAGTCATCAACACCATGTATATGATCTGCATGAGAATGGGTTATCAAAACACCATCAATTTTTTTTACGTTTGCATTTATCAATTGCTGTCTCAGATCAGGAGTGGCATCAACAAGTATCACAGTATTTTTATGTTCGACTAAAATCGATGAACGAAGTCTATAATTCTTTTTATTTTTAGGGTTACATTTCCCCCAATTATTTCCTACTGTTGGAACACCAGAGGAACTTCCACAGCCTAATATTGTTATATTTAAGGACATTAATTTTTAACTTTCCCAAAAAGATTAAAAAAATTTTTCGTTGTAATCATTGCCATTTCACTTGTTTTTTTTTTTTTAATTTTCGCAATTTCTTCAAGTGTATGTACTACTAAAGATGGTTCATTTCTTTTTCCTCTAAAAGGTTTAGGTGCCAGATAAGGTGCATCAGTTTCTACTAAAATTCTGTCATTAGGAATATATTTAACAATTTTTTTAAGATCATGAGAATTATTAAAAGTTATAACACCAGAAATCGAAAGATAAAATCCATTATCAAGTGCAATTCTTGCTAATTCTTGAGATCCAGTAAAACAATGAATAAGGCCTATAGAATTATATATTTTTACCTTTGATCTTAAGATTTCTTTAGTCTCAACTTCAGCATTTCTGGTATGAATAACTGTAGGTATTTTTTTTTCACCCGATAAATTTAAATGCACTTCAAAATAATCAATTTGTTTTTCTTCAAATTCCCTCGATCTGTAAAAATCTAATCCTGTTTCACCCAATCCAACAACTTTATCATTTAACTGTAAATTTTTTTTTAAAATATCAAATAAGTCGTCACACTTTTTTGTTTCCAGTCCTACGTTGTTAGGATGTATTCCAGTCGTACACCAAACGTTTTTGTATTTATTGGTTAATTTAAGTATCTTTGGAAAATTTTCTAAATTTACAGAAATTGTTAAAAAATGATTAACATTTTTTTCCTCTGCTCTCAAAATAATTTTATCAAAATCATTTTCAAAATCTTTAAAATCTAAGTGACAATGACTGTCTACAATTTCAAACATTATATCTTGGAAATAATTGTTTCACTTCTTTCAATTTTGCCCCCTTTTTAATTATATTATGTTTATTGAATGAATCAAAACTTCTATGTTTTTTATCAATATTTAAGGTATCCAATATTTTAGAAGAAGAATCAGGTATAAAAGGTTGCAGAATAATTCCAAGTAGTCGAATCGATTCTATTATTTCTGAAAGAACAATTGCAGTTTCGTTTTTTATTTTCTTTAAAGAGATTCCATGGCTCCGTTTTATCAATGTATTGATTTAACTTACTTATAAAATTCCAAATATTCTCTAAAGCCTTATTTATTTGAAATAATCTCATGTTACTTTCTACTTCATCTAATAGTTTGTAACCATATTTTAAAACTTTAAATTCCTGATTTTCGTTAAGGTCAAAAGGAAATTTATTCTCAAAATATTTGCCATTTAGTTTAAGTGTTCTTTGAATTAGATTGCCTAGATTATTTGATAAATCAGCGTTAATTCTTGAAATTAGTGCTTTTTCTGAAAAGTCTCCATCTTGCCCTAATGTGATTTCTCTTAACAAAAAATATCTAATTTGATCTAAACCAAATTTTTTAACAATCTCCAACGGATCTATCGCATTTCCAAGAGATTTTGATATTTTTTTTCCTTCATTTGTCCACCACCCATGTGCGAAAATTTGTTTAGGAGGATCTAAATTTGCACCCATTAAAAGTGCTGGCCAATAAATAGCATGAAATTTTAAGATATCCTTACCTATAATATGAATAGAGTTTTTCCACAGAGATAACCCATGTTTATTGATATTGGGATAATCCAATGAAGTAATATAATTAGCCAAAGCGTCAATCCAAACATATATAACGTGATTGTTTGTATCTGGAACATTGATTCCCCAACTAAAACTCGTTCTAGAAATTGATAAATCTTTTAGACCACTCTTAACAAAACTCACAACCTCGTTTTTTCTTGATTTTGGCAAAATAAAATTTTCATTTGTTTCGTAGAATTCAAGTAATTTGTTCTGCCATCGAGACAATTTAAAAAAATAGCTCTCTTCTTTAACCCATTCAACTTTTTCTCCATCTATAGTTTCAAAACTTCCATTTTTTTTAATTAGTTCTTTTTCTTGATAAAATGTCTCATCTTTTATAGAATACCAACCTTCGTATTTATCTAAATAAACTTGATTGTTTTTAACAAGTTTTTTCCAAAAAAACCTAACAGATTCTTTATGTCTTAATTCAGTTGTTCTAATAAAATCATCATTTGAAAGATTTAAAATTTCACTTAGATTTATAAAATTTTTTGAAATCATGTCAACGTACTCTTGAGGGTTTGAATTATTTTTCCTAGCAGCTTTTTCAACTTTCAAACCATGCTCATCAGTTCCAGTTAAAAATTTAACATCATAATTATAGAGTTTAAAAAATCGCGCGA
>CABZAL010000033.1 GCA_902523675.1 uncultured Alphaproteobacteria bacterium
TTCAACTAGTTTTTATAAAGATCATATATCACATTTAATATCTGATTATACAAATTGGAAATTAGTAGGAAATAAATCTAATGGAGAACTTGCTCAGCAAATTTTTAATGACAAAAATGATATGTTAATTGATTTATCAGGTTTTGCTCCTAAAAATAGAATAGAATTGTATAAATTAAAGCCTTGCAGATTACAGGCTTCATGGGCTGGCTGGTTAGCATCAACTGGACTTAAGGAAATGGATTATATTATTGGCGATAAAATTGCTAGTCCAATCAAGGATCAGCAAAATTTCACAGAGAAGATTTATAATTTACCAAATTCCTGGTGTGTATATTCAAAATCAGAGTTAAATAAAAATTTAATAGGTCAACCACAAAAAAAAGATTATGTAATTTTTGGTTGTGTTCAAAGACCAGAAAAACTTAATATCATTTTATTAAATTCATGGTGCGAAATTATGAGGTTTAGTCAAACAAGTTATTTACAATTTAATAATAATCATTATTCATCTAACGATGAAAGAGTAATAAAAATTTTTTTTGAGAAAAGAGGAATAGAAAAAAATAGGATTATATTTAATCGATGTAAAAATAGGAAGAAATATTTAGAATCTTTTAATGAAATTGACATTTATTTAGATACTTTTCCTTACAACGGTGGAACTACTTCGTTTGAAGCATCCTTTTTCAATATACCTATTTTAACAATGAAAAATGAATCTCATATGTTTAGATGTGGAGAAAGTATCAATGGTGTTCTCAAATGTAATGATTGGATAGCAAATGATATTGAAGATTATATTTTTAAAGCAAAAAAATTTTGTAATAACAAAAATTTATATCTTTACAAACAGTCATTAAGTAAAAACCCTAACAAACAAAAACTATTTGATTCAAAACAATTTGCTAGTGATTTTTTGAAAATGTTAGAGGATGTCACTTAGCAAAATTATCTTATTTACATTTTCGGATTAAAGTATTAATTTATAAATGTTCGACATGTTTTTAAATATACTATATTCGATTTTTTTTTTCTCTTTTATATTTAACAACAATTTGTTGGCAAAAGATCTAACTGTTGAAGATTTAGAAAATTTTATTCTCAATAATCCTGAAATAATAATTAAGTCCTTGAATGATTTTGAAAAAAAAAAGGAAACAGAATTACTTGGCAGACAAAAAGAGTATTTGAAAAATAATTCTACTTTAATTCAATCACCTGATTATAATCTTTTTAAAGGAAACCCTAATGCTGAAAAAATAATTGTCGAATTTTTTGATTATAATTGTGGTTATTGTAAAAGAGCCCACAAAGAGATAATGGATTTATTAGACCAAAAAAAAAATATTAAAGTTATTTACAAAAACCTTCCCATACTATCTAAGCAGTCAACATATCTCGCTAAGCTATCTTTGGCACTTGGTCAAAAAAATAATTCATTATTTTTAGAATTTCATGATTACATTTTCAATCTAAAAAAAATTGATCAAAAGGGTATTGAGTCATTTTTTAAGAGTAAAAAAATTAGTTTTGAAAAAATACAAGTTTTATCTCAAAGTGAAGATATAAATCTTAAATTAGAAAAAAACTTAGAAATAGCTAACAAAATTGGTATCAGTGGAACTCCAGCATACGTGATTGAAAATGAATTAATATCAGGTTTTGTAGGCAGAGGTATGTTAAAATCCTTATTAAAGAAAAAATAATTTAACAATATAAATCGTTTATAGTGTTTTTATTTTTTTTAAACTTTGCGGCAAATCCATTGCTATATAAAATCTTTTTCCCGTAATGACTTAAAAATATATTGTGATTTACTAAAGCATTCATTTCTCTAAGATGTTTTTTTGTTTTATCTTCATAATTAGAAGCAAAATTGGTTTCATCTTGTATGACATGAATTATTTCATGAAGAAGAATCCCTTGATGACATACATCATTTAATGGATCAAGCTCCTCTATGAGGTAAATCTTATTTTTTTCATCCATGGGAGTGTAAGCCATTATCTCACATGGTCTACCGCAGGCCAGTTCACCAAGTTCTTTTTGACTAATAGATTCAATTATAATTTGGTTTTGAGGTTCAGGATAATTAGTATAAGTTGTAATCCAAACTATTAGGGCTAAAATAAGTTCATTAAGGGTTTCAAACTTCATAACAATTAATATATATTTTATAGAATTAAAAACTAATGAAAAATAATTTTTTTTCACATTCTAGTCTTCCCGAAATGTATAACCTCGATGTGGGTGATGGCAATATTATATATATGGAGATAAGTGGAAAAAAAGATGGCATCCCAGTAATTTTTCTTCATGGTGGCCCCGGAGGTCATTGTAGAAGTGAACATCATGGGCTGTTTGATCCAAAAACTTTTAAATCAATAATTTATGATCAAAGAGGCTGTGGTAAAAGCAAACCATACAGAACAATTGAAAAAAATAATACTCAGACTTTGGTTAATGATATTGAAAAAATTAGAGATTTTTTAAATATAGATAAGTTTTTAGTAGTCGGAGGATCATGGGGTGCAACTTTAGCACTATGCTACGCAATATCTCATCCTGAAAATGTTTTGGGTATCGTTCTAAGATCAGTATTTCTAGGTATGATGAGTGAAATTCAGTGGGCATTTGTCGATGCACCAAAAAACTTCGCGCCCGAGCTATTTAAGGAATTTATAAATTTTTTAGATATTAATGATCAGAGTGATCCAATTAATTCTTATGTTAAAAAAATACAATTAGAAAACTCTCACTTACATTCTTGGGTTTGGCATGATTACGAAAGAATTTTATCTCAAATAAATCCTGATAGTCATAAATTTGAGAAACTTGACTTAATTAAAAATAGGGAAGGAATGCCGAATTCTCCTTTTATGGAAACATATTTTATAAAAAATAAATTTTTTATTGAAGATAATTATATTTTAAATAATGTAAACAAGATTTCCAACATTCCTGGATATATTGTTCAAGGAAGATATGACCTAATTTGTCCACCAGTAAATGCATTTAAATTAACCGAAGGTTGGAAAAACTCAAAAATAAAGTTTGTTAATACCGCTGGGCACTCTTCGTCTGATGAAGGGATAATGAGTAATCTTTTCACTGCGCTAAAAGAAATTATAAAGTTTTAAATAACTTCCACTCAAATAAAACATATTTATTTTTTTCTGAACTTAATATCTTTGATTTTTTAAAAAAACTTATTTCTTTTTTATTCATTAATTTTCCCAAAGACCAGATTGCTGTGCCTCTTACAAGAGCTTCTTTACTAAATAATAGTTTTTTAATTCTAAAGATTAATCTTCTGTTATTACTATTACCAGCAGCTATCAAAACATTTCGCATAAATCTTTTCCATCCAATCCTTAAAATTGGTGACTCTTTAAATTTTTCTTTAAATTGTGTTTCTTTTAAGTTAAGCAAATCAAAAATTTTGTAATTCTCATTTTCAGTCTTTGCAATTAATTCTTTGTGAATGGTAACCTTTTTAAATTTATTCCACGGACAAATGGCTAAACAATCGTCACACCCATAAATTTTATTTCCAATTTTATCTCTAAGACTCACTGGAAAAGGTCCTTTGTGCTCTATAGTAAGATACGAAATACACCTTCTAGCGTCGATTTTATGAGAGTCTATAAAAGCATTTGTTGGGCAAACATCAAGACAATCGACACATGAACCACAATGATCACTTTCACTTTTATCAGATTCAAACTTTATTGGTAAGAAAATTTCAGATAAGAATAACCATGAACCAAACTTTTTTGAAACTAAATTAGTGTGTTTTCCTTGCCAGCCCAAACCCGAACTTTGAGCCAGAGGTTTTTCAAATACTGGAGCAGAATCAACAAAATATTTTGAATCGATGTCTAGGAAATATTTTAACCACTCTTTAAAATACAATAATTTTTTTTTGATGACATTATGATAATCTTTATTTGAAGCATAAACACTTATATTTGCATTATTTTTAAATAAGTTTTTATTTAAAGGATTTTTATGAGGAGCATAATTTAAACCTAGAACAATAATAGTTTTAACTTGCGGCCATAATTTATGAGGTTTTTTTTTTTTATTAGCATGTCTTTCTAACCATTTCATATGTCCAAATAAATTATTTTCCAAAAATTTCGTTAGGTTATTTTGATCAGTTGATGCAATTTTTGGTTTAGTAAATCCAATAACTTCAAAGCCTAACTCATAAGCTTTTTTAATAATAAGTTTTTTTTTATTGTCCATTTCGTTTAAATAAATATTATTTATAAAAATTGAAACTATATTATGAAAAAAGAAAAAGCAGTAGTACTTTTAAGTGGCGGATTAGATTCATCAGTCGTACTTTCCATAGCAATCAAAAACGGCTTTATTCCTTATTGTGTTTCTTTTGATTACGGTCAAAGACATAAAAAGGAGCTTTTTTATGCAAAAAAACAAGTTTTTCTTCAAAAGGTAAAATTTTATAAGGTTTTTAAAATTGATTTTTTTGGTGGGTCTGCTCTCACCGATAATATTGAAATCCCAAAAAATAGATATTCTAGTAATATTCCAAATGATATACCAGTAACATATGTTCCAGCTAGAAATACAATATTTTTATCTTATGCATTAGGCTATTCAGAATATCTTCAGTGTAGAAATATTTTTATTGGAGTTAACATTATAGATTATTCAGGTTATCCTGACTGTAGACCAGAATTTATTTCTATGTTTGAAAAGATGGCAAATATTGCAACAAAACAATCAGTACTTGGTCAAAAGATAAAAATTCATACACCTCTTTTAAAAATGAATAAAAAGGAAATAATAGAGACCGGGAAAAAAAATAATGTTGATTTTAAATATACTATGAGTTGTTACAACCCGAAAAATAAAATTAATTGTGGAGAGTGTGATGCTTGTTTATTAAGATTGAATGGATTTTTTGAGGCTAATATAAAAGATCCAACAAAATATAAAAAAAATGTTTAAAGTAAAAGAAATATTCAGTTCAATACAAGGTGAAGGTTTTTACACCGGAAGACCCGCAGTTTTCTTAAGATTTGCTGGTTGTAATTTATGGAATGGGAAGTTAAAAGATAAACAAAATGCTATATGTAATTTTTGTGATACTGATTTTGTGGGTACTGACGGCCAAAATGGAGGAACCTACTCATTAAACCAAATTATTGAAAAAGTAGAACAAGTTTGGAATCGAAAATATAAAGCTATTCAGAAATTTATTGTGCTTACCGGAGGAGAACCTATGCTTCAAACTAACTCCAGTTTAGTTCAAAACTTAAAACAAAAGGGTTTTTTTGTCGCATTGGAAACCAATGGAACCATTGACATAAACATAAATTTTGATTGGATATGTGTAAGCCCTAAAAATTTAAACTTATGGAAAGTAAAAAAAGGCGATGAACTTAAGATTATTTATCCTCAATCAAAATTTAATTTAAACTATTTAAAAAAGTTAGACTTTAAGTATTTCTTTCTACAGCCTTTAGATGATAGTAAGAAAAAACAAATTAATATTATGAAAACAATAGACTATTGTGGGTCACACAAACCATGGTTTCCTAGTTTTCAGATTCATAAAACATTGAATATAAACTAGTTAAAATGATAATTTATAAAAAGTACTTTTTTGAAACTGCTCATTTTATGCCAGATTTCCCAAAAAAACATAAATACAGTAAAATACATGGTCATAGTTATGAAATGGTTATATATATTAAGGGAAATATTAAAAAAAAAAATGGTTGGGTATTTAATTTTGATGATTTAGACAAATTAATTTTACCTTTGATAAATATTATTGATCATAATCTACTAAACGAAATTAATGATTTAGAATTTCCAACAAGTGAAAATATTGCTAAGTGGTTTTGGAAAAAATTAATAAAAGATATAAAGCAATTAAAAAAAATTGAAATAATAAGACCTCGAATTGGCGGTTGTATTTATGAAGGAAAGTAATTATTCTTATCTTCCTTTATATGGCATAACATCATATTCCTTAATCCATATTTTTTTGGGTGGTTCACTAGTTTGAAAGAAAATATCAATCGGAATTCCTCCTCGTGGATTCCAAAAACCTCCTACACGAAGCCATTTAGGATTAATAGATTTAATAATTTTATTTGCAATTTTAATTGTACAATCCTCATGAAAACCACCAAAATTTCTAAAAGAAAAAAGAAAAAGTTTGTATGATTTACTTTCAACGATTTTTTTATTTGGAATATAATCAACTATAATATTTCCAAAATCTGGTTGACCAGTTATTGGGCAAATACTTGTAAATTCTGGTGAAGAAAGTCTAATTACATATTCCTTATTTTGATGGGGATTTGTTATTGATTCAAGTTTAAATTTTTCTGGATCTCTTGGAATCTCTGATTTATTTCCCAACGATTTAAATTCTTTCATACTCACCATGATAAATTTTATAAATTTTTTTTACATCATTGAAATTACCATTCTTAATTGATTCTCTTAAATTTGTCATCATATTTTGATAAAAAACAATATTATTTAGACTAATTATCATAGATGATAGTATTTCGTTACTTTTTGTTAAATGATGAATATAACTTTTTGAAAAGTTTCTGGAAACAAAACAATCTAATTTTTTATCTAGTGGAGAATCATCATAAGCAAATTTTGCATTTTTTAAATTTATTTCTCCATAAGTTGTAAATGCTCTTCCATTCCTCCCAAATCGTGTCGGTAAGACACAATCAAACATATCAACACCTTTTTCCACTGCATTTATTATATCTATCGGTCTTCCAACACCCATAAGATATCTGGGTTTATCTTCGGGTAGGAAATTCGTGGTGTGATCAACAATTTCAATCATTTTTTTATGTTTTTCTCCTACAGACAACCCACCTATTGCGTATCCGTCAAAACTGATCAGTTTTAGTAGCTCTGAGCATTTTTCTCTAAGATCAGGGAACATACCTCCTTGTACAATTGAGAATAATCCATATCCTTTTCTTTTTACAAATTGTTTCTTACATCTTTCAGCCCATTTTACCGATAGTTTCAGAGATTCGTTTGCATCATCATAAGTAGAGGGAAAATTTGTGCACTCATCAAGTACCATTGTAATATTTGAATTTAGCTTATTTTGAATAATTATTGAGGATTCAGGAGTTAGTCTTATTTGCTTTCCATCAATGTGAGATGAAAAAGTAACTCCATCTTGATCTATTTTTCTAAGTCTTGATAGAGACCATATTTGAAAACCTCCAGAGTCAGTCAATACTGGAAGATTCCAATTAATGAATTTCTGTAAACCCCCCATTTTTTTTACTAAGTTTTCACCAGGTCGTTGCATCAGATGGTACGTATTCCCTAAAATAATCTGAACTCCAGCTTTTTTTAAGTCATCTGGAAAAATTCCTTTAACGGAACCTAATGTTCCCACTGGCATAAAAACTGGAGTATCAATTTTACCGTGAGCAGTTTTTAATTTACCTACTCTAGCTTTGCCGAATGTATGCAGTATACTAAAATAATTCTCACTCATGATTTCGTCCATATTAAACAAGCATCACCATATGAATAAAAGCGTATTTTTTCTTTAACAGCAAACGAGTATAATTGCTTTGCTCTTTTAATTCCTGTTAAACTGCAAATCAAAACGAATAATGTAGACTTTGGAGTATGAAAATTTGTTATCAGACCATCAACAGAATTTACTTTCCATCCAGGTTTAATAAAAATGTTTGTTTCACCTTCAAAACTATTAATTGTTCCATCTTTATTTTTTGAAGATTCTAAT
>CABZAL010000034.1 GCA_902523675.1 uncultured Alphaproteobacteria bacterium
GCAAATTAATAAAACCCTTATGTTTGTTAGTTTAATTTAATTTAACCAACTTATATTAACAAACTTATCCACAGGTTTAGTGGATAGTATTTTAATTTTAATTTATATATATTAAAATGTAATCAAAACAAAACTTAAACAATTGATATAAAATGGAATTTGAAATTGATACAGGAATAAAATCAATAAAACAGTCTCTGGTATATTGCTCAAGAGGTTCTGGAATTTATCAATTTTTAGATCAAAAAAAGAAAATTTTGTATATAGGTAAAGCAAAAAATATACACAATAGGGTTTCGTCTTATCTAAACTTTAGTAGTGCTTCTAGAAGAATAAAAAAATTAATTAGTCTAATAAGACATGTTAAATTTATTAAAACTCACACAGAAGTCGATGCATTGCTTCTTGAAAGTAATCTGGTAAAGAAACATAAACCAATTTTTAACATTAGGCTGATTGATGATAAATCTTTTCCTTACATAAACATAAGCAAAACAGAAAAATGGCCAAAGTTGAGAAAAACTAGAAAAATTTATAATAAAAATGACTTTAATTTTGGACCCTTTGCTAGTGTTAACTCAATGGAAAAGGTTATGGTAATTTTAGAAAAAGGATTTTTATTGAGAACATGTTCAGATGCAAATTTTAAAAATAGAGAAAGACCATGTCTCAAATATGAAATCAAAAGATGTTCTGCTCCGTGCGTCGGCAAAATAGACAGAAAAGGTTATAATCAACTAGTTGAGCAATCAACGGAATTTTTAGTGGGAAAAAATACAGATATTCAGAAAAATTTAATTAAACAAATGGAAAAAGCAAGTAAAAATCAAGATTATGAGAAAGCGGCACTATTTAGAGATAGAATCCAAGCATTACGAACTATTACTCAAGAACAATACGTTTCCCTCAAAAATAACGATAATTTTGATCTTATAGGAATTTTTAAAAAAATTGATCTAGTATGTATTCAAGTTTTCTTTTTTAGATCAGGAAAAAACTTAGGTAATAAAGAATTTTTTTTTGATAATGAAGTGGGAAAAAAATTAAATACCATTTTAGAGGAATTTATTGGTGTTTTTTATGTTAGTAATCAAATTCCAGAATCAATTTACATTAGTAAAAATATAGATAACCTTGATCTTTTAGAAAAAGCACTTAGAAAAAATAAAAATTCTCATATCAAAATCATTCGTCCTAAAAAAGGAAAAAAACTTGAATTGCTTAATATGGTATTAGAAAACATTTCACACTCTTTAGAAAAACAGATGCATAAAAACTTGAGCAATAAATTAATATCCGGAGAGATTTCAAAAAAATTTTTACTAAGCAAACCTCCAAAAACAATAGAGGTGTATGATAACAGTCATTTAAATGGTTCTCAACCTATCGGAGCCATGATTGTTTATGATAATCATAAATTTATTAGAGAAAGATATAGAAAATTTAATATCAAAAGCGATAAAAATTTAATGCAAGATGATTATTTCATGATGGAACAAGTAATAAGAAGAAGATTTTCTTTTGAAGATGAAAAAAATGAATGGAAGTCTAATCTACCAGATCTTATTATTATTGATGGTGGAAAAGGACACTTCAATCTTGTCGAAAATATTCTGAAAGAAAAAAATATTAAAAATATTGATTTAATTTCAATTGCTAAAGGAGTAAAAAGAAATGCTGGGAATGAAACAATTTTTTTAAAGAACGCTTCAGTTAAACTTGAGAAGAACGATAAAGTATTATATTTTCTTCAAAGATTAAGAGATGAAGCACACAGGTTTGCAATCAACTCTCAAAAATATAGGAGGAAACTTCAAATTAAAAATTCAATTTTTGATGAAATATCAGGAATAGGAGTTAAAGCAAAAAAAAATTTACTTTCACATTTTGGTTCAATTAGTAGTATTAAAAAAGCTGGGATTAAAGATTTAGAAAACACACCGGGAATTGGTAAAATAATAGCAAAAAAAATTTATGATGAATTTAATAGATAAAATTAACCTTGAAAGACTTCCAAACTACTTAACAATTTTCAGAGTACTCTGCATACCAATAATCATAATAAACATAATTCCTCAATCTTTTTTTTTTAATTGGGTAGCTGTTTTATTATATATCATAGCATGTGTAAGCGATTTTTTAGATGGATATTTAGCAAGAAAATTTAAAGTAGAGTCTAGGTTAGGTAAATTTCTTGATCCAATTGCTGATAAAATTTTAATAATATCTGTCTTATTTATTTTAGTAGCAATTGGAAAGATAAATGGGTTTTTTGTTTATCCAGCACTAATAATAATAATTAGGGAGGTCTTAGTTTCAGGATTAAGAGAATTTTTTGCTGAAAGTAAAATTTCGATTAATGTTTCAAAAATAGCAAAGTGGAAGACATTAATCCAAATGTTTACTTTAGGTTTTTTGATAATTGGAAACGACTTCACCTTACTTCCTAATACTATGTTAGTAGGCGAAATTGGATTATTAATTGCCTCACTAATAACAATTTATACTGGTTATGAATATTTTAAATTACACTATAAATCTTTTTAAATGAAAATAATCGGATTGTTCGGATGGAGTGGAAGCGGAAAAACTCACTTAACATGTAGGTTAATAAAGTATTTTGTTAAAAAAAAAATTGTTGTCTCAACTTTTAAACACACTCATCACAGTGTTGAAATTGATAAAAAAGGTAAGGATAGTTATTTACATAGACATTCTGGGGCAAGAGAAGTGATGTTAGGTGGAGAAAATAATTGGGCTTTGATACATAAAGGAAAAAATAATAAAAAATTTGAATTTAATGATTTAAAAAGAAAGTTTTCAAAGGAAAATGATCTGTTAATAGTAGAAGGGTACAAAAAATTAGATATACCAAAAATTGAATTGTATAACAGTAAGATAAAGAAGCCTCTAATTTCTGATAAAAGCTCCAAAGCTATTGCGATTGTTTATGATATAATTGATGGGAACATTATGAATTCTGATTTGCCAATTTTTAATTTTAAAAATACTAAGGATATAGGCGAATTTATATTGAAATATTTAAAAATTAAATGAAAAATAAAAAAGATTACAAAAAAAAGTTTAATAAACTTACAGATATTGAAACAGCACTAAAAATTGTTGAAAAAAATTTAATTAAAACAACTGCTTATGAAGAAGTAAGCTTAGAACTTTGCGAAGGAAGAATTTTGGCTGAAAATCTTACATCTCGTTACGATATACCTAATTATGATAATGCTGCTGTAGACGGATTTGCTTTTAATTTTAAAAATTTTACAAAAAATAAGAATGAATTAATCATAGCTAATACATCAAAACCAGGAAACCCTTTTAGTGGAAAAATAAAAGAAGGGCAAGCCATGGAGGTATTTACAGGATCTTATATTTTTAAAGAAAAGTCGAAAGTTGATACTGTGGTAATGCATGAAGATTGTATAGTTAAAAATAAAAAAGTTAAAATTGTAAACTTGCCACCAAAAGGATCAAATATTAGGCCAAGCGGAGAAGATATAAAAAAAGGAACTGTTCTTTTTAAAAAAGGTGCAAAAATAAGGTCAATTGACTTGGGAGCTATAGCCTCTATTGGATTAAGTAAAATCAAAGTTTATAAAAAAATTAAAGTTGGAATTTTTTCAACAGGAAATGAGCTTTCTAAAGACAAGAACACAAAAGAGAAATTTAAAATTTTTGATAGTAATAAAATAACACTCATCTCATTATTTAAAAAATTAAATTGTATAACTTTTGATTTTGGAATTTTAAGAGATAATTATGAAATATCAAAAAAAAAATTATTAGGTTCTGCATCCAAGGTCGATATTATTATAACTACTGGTGGAGTGGCTGATAGCCAAAGTGATTTCATTGTAAAAGTTTTAAATGATATAGGGGAATTAAAATTGTGGAGAATTTCTGTGAAGCCCGGTAGGCCATTTGTTTTTGGAAAAATTAATAAGAAACCAATTTTTGGTCTTCCTGGAAACCCAGTTGCTGTGGTTGTTACTTTTTTTATGATAATTTTAAAGTTTTTGAATAGAATGAATGGAAGAGATTCCTATTTTTTAAAATACAGACTAGTACCATCTGGTTTTTCATTTAAGAAAAAACTTGGAAGAACAGAATGGTTAAGAGGTTCAATAATATTTCAAAATAATCAATTAGTTCTTAAAAAGTTTGAAAGTGAGGGTTCTGGGATCTTATCGTCAATAATTAGAAGTGAAGGAATTATTGAGATGGAAAAAGATACGTACTTTATAGAAAAAGGTGAAAAAATAAAGTTTTACAATTTTGAGGAGTTATTAAATTGAAAATTTTATATTTTGCAAACATTAGACAAGAAATAGGAATATCTGAAGAAGATATTATAATTGAAAATAAAATTTCAATTTTTGAATTAATTGAACTTTTAAAAAAAAGAGGATTAAAATATAAAAATGTTTTTTCTAATGTTAAAAATATTAAATGTTCAGTTAATTGTATTTTTTCAAATTTCGACACTATGATTGAAAATAAAGATGAAATTGCTTTTTTTCCACCAGTTACAGGAGGATAAGGTGATAGTTATCCAAAAAAAATCTTTTAACTACGCAAAAGAGTTAGATATCTTTTCCAAAAAAAATAAATTATCTGGTGCAATTTCTTCTTTTCTCGGAAAGGTTAGAGATTTTTCAAATTTACAAAAAATTGATGCTATTTTTATTGAACATTACGAAAAAATGACAAAGTTTCAGCTCTCAAGAATTATTGAGGAGGCAAAAACTAAATGGGATATCGATGATATAATAATAATTCATAGATTTGGGAGATTAAAAATTGGGGAAAATATTGTTTTGATTGCAGTTGCTAGTAAGCATAGAGAAGAAAGTTTGAGATCAGTTGAATTTATTATTAATTGGCTAAAAATAAAGGCAACTTTTTGGAAAAAAGAAATAGGTAGTGATAGCACCAAATGGGTAAAACAGAAAGAAAGTGATACTGATAAGATAAAAAAATATAATACTAGCTTTTGATTACATAATCTTTAAACTCCTTAATTAATAATTTTGTAACATCTCTATCACTAAATTTGTAATCATCAACGCTGTTTATTGGAGTAATTTCAACAGCAGTGCCGGTTAAAAAAGCTTCACTACAATCCTTCATAAAATTTGCTTCAAGGTGTTTTTCTTCCACCTCTATTCCAATATTATTTGCAATCTCTATTACAGTTTTTCTGGTAATGCCGTCTAAAAAGCAATCAGCTATTGGAGTAAAAATTTTTTTATTCTTTACAAAAAAAATATTAGCACCAGTTGCTTCAGCAATAAAATTTCTGTGATCAAGCATTAAAGCATCATCAAACCCGTTTGATTCAGCTTTGTGCTTACTAAGTGAGCAAATCATATATAGACCAGCTGCCTTACTATTAGTTGGGGCGCACTGCGGAGGTGGTCGTTTCCATTCAGCGATTGACATATTAATACCTTGAAGAATTTTTTCAGGAGAAAAATATGATGGCCATTTCCATGCTGCAATTGCAATATTTATTGATGCTTCTTTTGATGATATAGCCATCATTTCACTCCCTCTCCAAACTACTGGCCTGATATATCCATCTTCTATGCTTTGTTTTTTTACTATTAATTCAGTAAATTCAATTAGTTCTTCACGCTTGTAAGGAATATCAAGATCTAAGATCTTTGCAGAAAAAAACAATCTTTCGATGTGTTCCTTCAATTTAAATATTTTTCTGTTATAAACTCTTATTCCTTCAAATACGCAGCTTCCATAGTGTAATCCATGGTTTAAAACATGGATTTTTGCTTGATTCCATTTTAGAACACTACCATTCATCCAGATGAAGCCTTCTCTATTGTCAAAAGGGATTAATTGCATAATTTTCTTAATTGGTTAAAATCTAAAAGTATACCAACAAAGTGCGTATTTTAAATGATAAAAACTAAATAATTTTAAATGGAACTAAATTCTAGATATTCCCAACATATTTTATGTATTGACGATGATGATAAAATCAGAAAATTAATCTCAAAATTTTTAATTAAAAATCTTTTTATAGTTTCATCAGCTAATAACGTCGATTGTGCAAATAATCTTTTAAAATTTTACACATTTGACTTAATTATTCTTGATATTATGATGCCTAGAATAAATGGAATAACTTTTCTAAAAGAGTTTAGAAAAAAAAATACCAATG
>CABZAL010000035.1 GCA_902523675.1 uncultured Alphaproteobacteria bacterium
GTTTTTTAACTAATACAACTATCCTTCTAGAGGTTGAATATGTTGAGATTTCCCTAAAAGAAATATTATTTTCTTTAAAAAAGTTGCCAAAAAGTTCAAGCATTCTATTCTCAGCTTCAATTTGTGAGAGTTCTGGAATTTCTTCACCATAAATTTCTAAAAGTAGATCAGACATTTTAATTTTCGATCCATGATTTACAACATAATCTAGCCAAATTTCTAACCTTTAAAATATATGCTTGTCTTTCAGAAACTGATATCAAACCTCTAGAATCTAAGAGATTGAATATATGACTAGCTTTAATACAATGCTCATATGCGGGAAGTAGTAAATTAAGTTTTACGAGCCTAATGCAGTCCTTTTCATAACTTTCAAAAAATGTAAACAATAAATCAGGTGAAGCAGAGTTAAAATTATATTCTGAAAATTCCTTTTCATTTAACATGAACAGGTCAGAATATTTCGTTCCATTACTGTCCCATTCAATATCAAAAACATTTTCAATCTTTTGAATAAACATTGCTATTCTTTCTAAGCCATACGTAAATTCAACACTCACTGGGAAACATTCAAAGCCTCCAACTTGTTGAAAATAAGTGTATTGACAAATCTCCATACCATTGCATTGAACCTCCCAACCCATACCTGCAGCTCCAAGAGTAGGACTTTCCCAATCATCCTCTATAAACTTTATATCATTCGTAGACGAATCAATATTAATAGAGTTTAGACTTTTTAGAAATAATTCTTGTGAATTTTGAGGTGATGGTTTCAATATAACTTGCATCTGATAATAATGTTGTAAACGGTTAGGGTTATTGCCATATCTACCATCGCTAGGTCTTCTACAAGGTTGTATATATACTGCTTTCCATGGATCTTTTCCCAAGCTTTTCAGACATGTTGCCGGATGAAATGTAGCTGCTCCCATTTCTAAATCATAAGGTTGTAACACTACACAACCCTCATCAGACCAAAATTCTTGAAGTTTAGAAATTATTTTTTGAAAACTTAACATAATTTTTAATTTTTATTTATTCTGTTTGTTGAAAAATATCATTATATGTAAATATATATTAAAATAAACGATTTATAGTTAAAAGATTTTATAATGATTAGAAACCAGTAAATTTTAAAAATGCAAAAGTTAAAATTAATTAAAGATTCTAAATATTCGGGTAATAAATCAAATTTTGATTCAATCATGAAATGGTTAAATCAAGACTTTCAGAAAGTTAACGATGTAATTTTAGCCAACATGAAGAGTAAAGTTCCTCTTATCTCTCAACTTAGTGGATATATAATCTCATCAGGAGGAAAAAGAATCCGTCCATTACTCACACTCGCAACCTCAAAGTTATGTAAATATAATGGTGAAAGACATATTAATCTTGCCGCTAGCATTGAATTTATTCATACTGCTACTCTTCTTCATGACGATGTTGTAGATGAAAGTATGAATAGAAGAGGACAAATCAGCGCTCATAATGTTTGGAACAATAAATCTAGTATACTAGTTGGAGATTTTTTACTCAGTAAAGCTTTTAGACTCATGATTAAAGATGGTTCAAATAGATGTCTTGACACACTATCTAAAGCCTCAGTTGAAATCTCTCAAGGTGAGGTTTTGCAACTTTTAACTAACAATAACATTAGAACTTCGGAGTCTCAATATTTTGACGTAATAAATGCCAAAACAGCTGCACTTTTTTCAGCTGCATGTGTCACAAGTGCTATAATTTCTGAAATGAATAAAGAAAAAGAAATTGCACTCTTTGAGTATGGTAAATATCTTGGTACCGCATTTCAAATTACAGACGATACTTTTGATTATTACTCGAGTTACAAAAACTTAGGCAAAGATATAGGGGATGACTTTAAGGAGGGAAAAGTTTCTTTGCCCATAATATTGGCTTTCAACAGAAGCAATGAACATGAAAAAAAATTTTGGTTGAGAGTGATAAATGAAAAAAAACAAAAGAATAGTGATCTTTCAACTGCATTGGATATAATTAAAAAACACAATGTAATTAAAGATTGTTTCAGTAAAGCTAAACATTTTGCGACTATGGCAAAAGACTCATTAGGACCATTTGAAAATTCATATGAAAAAGAAAAGCTTTTACACCTAGCTGATTTTTCTGTAGATAGATCGGGTTAATTGGAATAAAAATTGCTTTTATTCAGCATGACAAAAATTAGAGTTCTTAGTCAAAAGCAGTATTTTAAAGTAAAACTTTTAGAATTTGTTACAAAACAATATCTTATAATTTTGATTATTTCTTCAATTAGTATTTTTTTGATATAATTTTGGTTTAATATTTTCAAATTATGATTAATTATATTGTATGGAAGAAAATAATAAATTTTCTAAAAGGCTAAAAAGATACGCCAACCTTGGATCTTCAGCTGGCATTATGGCCTTAAAATTTGCAGGATCAAAATTTCTTAAAAATTCAAAAAATCTAGAAACCGCTAATCAAATAACCGAAATGTTAGGTGAATTAAAAGGTCCAGTTATGAAAATTGCTCAACTTGTTTCGACAGTACCGGATCTATTGCCTCAAGAATACACGCAAGCACTTGCACAACTTCAATCCAATGCACCGCCCATGGGTTGGAATTTTGTTAGAAGAAGGATGAATAATGAGCTTGGCTTTAATTGGCAAAAAAACTTTAATCATTTTGAAAAAGAACCATTTGCTGCGGCCTCACTTGGTCAAGTTCATAAAGCTAGTATCGACAAAGATGAATCAGTAGTTTGTAAACTTCAATATCCTGATATGGCATCAATTGTAGAAGCAGACATCTCACAACTCAAACTTATATTTTCAATATATAAAAAAATAGACTCAAGTATTGATACCACCAATATATTAACAGAAATTTCTAATAGAGTGAGAGAGGAGCTAGACTATAAAAGAGAAATTAAAAATTTAAAACTTTACGGAAACCTTTTTAAAAAAAATGCTCAAATAAATGTTCCAAAAGTTTATGATCGTCTATCTACCAATAAATTAATTTCCATGAAATGCTTAGACGGAAAAAAATTATTATCATATAAAAATGAAAAGCATGAAATAAGGAAATTGATAGCTGTAAATATGTTTCATGCATGGTATCTTCCATTTTACAAATGCGCAATAATTCACGGTGACCCACATCTTGGAAACTACTCTGTTGCATCTAATCACTCAATAAATTTATTAGATTTTGGTTGTATAAGGATCTTTAATCCAAAATTTGTTAAAGGAGTAATTGATTTGTATCATGCAATTTTAAATAAGGATCAAGAATTAGCAGTGCACGCCTACGAAACATGGGGATTTGAAAATATTTCAAAGGAATTAATTGATATACTCAACATTTGGGCAAAATTTCTATATTCACCACTCCTTGAAAATAAAGTTAGGAAAATGCAAGATACTAACTCCACTGCATATGGAGCCGAGGCGGCTTCTAAAGTTCACAAAGAACTTAAAAGAATTGGAGGTGTTAAACCTCCTCAAGAGTTTGTATTTATGGATCGAGCTGCAATTGGTCTTGGGTCAGTTTTTCTTCATTTAGACGCAGAAATTAATTGGTATAAACTTTTTAATGATTTAATAAACGGTTTTGATATCAACAAAGTCAAAACTTTTCAAAAAGAACAATTAAATATTGTGAAACTTAGAAATATTCATTAATTTTCTTACCATAAAATTCTGCTTTAGATAACCATTTATCTAGTTCTGCCATAGTTTTACTCATTTCAGATGATTGATCATCTAACCATACGTTAAAAACATAACTATAAATTATAAAAATGATATTTACTTTTATAAAATCCATTAAGTAATTATTCTTAACATTCGCTATTTCTAAAAATAAATCCATAGAATCCAAAACTTTCTTCATAATTTTTCTAAGTTCTACTGGTGATTTTTTCAAATCCGACAAAAGAATTTTTAAGCCAGTTTTATAATGATTTAAATTTTCAAACCTTAACATTATTAATTCAAATAGATTGTCTTTAATAGAATTTTTATTGAATTCTTCTTTGTCTATGTTGGCTAAAACTTTATTATCAATCATTTCGCTAAATGACTCTAAAAACTGAGATTTATTTTTAAAAAAATTTTTTATTGATTCTAAATCAGATTTGTTTTCTTTAGCCAAACTTTTTAATGAAAAATATTTCCAACCCTTTTTTTCAATTAGTTTAAATCCAAGGATTATTAGTTTCTCTTTTTTATTTTCCACCATAACATTTTATACAATTTAAAAGTTGTATTTAATCAATATATATATATCATAATTAAGAATTTTATTAATCATATTATTTGAATCAAGAGTATATAAATGGATATCTCTACATTAGAGACATACATATCAAAAGTTCCTGATTATCCAAAAAAAGGAATTTTATTTTATGACATATCTACACTCCTTAGTGATAAATTAGCTTTTAAAATTTCAGTTGAAAAAATGTCAGAATGTCTTAAAAATTACGATATTGATAAAGTTGCGGCCATAGATGCTCGTGGCTTTATATTTGGATCTGCCATTGCAAAAGTATTAAATTTAGGTCTTATAATGATTAGGAAAAAAAACAAGCTACCAGGAGAAGTAATAAGTTATAATTATGAACTCGAATATGGTTCAGATTGTTTAGAAATTAAATCTAACTTCCAGGGATGTAATGTTGCTATAGTAGATGATTTATTAGCAACAGGTGGTACGGCTAAAGCAGCTTGTGAGCTCATAAAAAAAGCTGGTGGGTCTGTGAAATGTTTTTGTACCTTAATTGAACTTGAATTTTTATCAGGTAGAAAATTAATAAGTGTTCCATTAGAAACTTTAATTAAGTATTAAGATAATGACTAGAGATCACAAATTATTCCTTAAATGGCTACTTCAGTTTAGTTTGATTTTTTTCTTTTTTTATTTTATCTGGGATCAAGGTCTGATAGGTATGGTATTGTTAACTGATAAGAGTTATATAACAAGTACCATTTTATTTCTTTTTCTTCTAATTTGTTCACATTGTGGCTACTTCACTTATTTGATTTCCTCAGAATTAAATAAAGCTCATATCATTAAAAAAAATCTTCTCAAACAAAATGTAAAACTCAAAGTTATTGACAATCGTTTAATTTTAACTTCTAAGGGTGAAATTGCTTCTGGAATTGTTTCTGATTATTTCATAGATATTATCAATCTTAAAAAGAAAGATTCTGATAATCAAAATAAAATTTTGGATTCGTATATTCAAAAATCAAACGGATACTATGAACTAGGCTGGTTTAGTGCTGATCTAATGTTAAAATTGGGATTAATTGGTACAGTTATAGGTTTTATTATAATGCTCGGATCATTATCAAATATTACAACTTTTGATGTAACCCTTCTACAAGGAGTGCTGACAACAATGGGAAGTGGAATGGGTGTTGCATTATACACAACATTATCTGCATTAGTTACTGGAGTTTTTATAGCAATTCAATATTTCAACTTGGAAAGCGGATGTGAAGAATTGTTTTCTGTCATCAACCAAATTTCCGAGGTAAGTTTAGATAATAAAAAATAAAGTATGGCTTACTCAGGAAGAAGAATTAAAGCTGATCCATTCACAGATTTATTATTTAATATTCTGTTGGCTTTTACATTGTTAATGTTTCTAGCAATTATTTTTATGAACCCTATTCCAAAAACTGGAGTAATAAACCCAAAGGCTGAATATATTATTACTGTCAGTTGGAAAGACAATAGTCCAGACGATATAGATACTTATGTTCAAAGTCCAACTGGAGATTTAGTTTGGTTTAGAGGAACAGAGGCTGGTTTCGTGCATCTTGACAGAGATGACAGAGGTTTGTTAAATGATACAATAATGATTAATGGAGAAGAAGTGCAAAATCCACTAAATCAAGAGGTTGTGACGTTAAGAGCCGTAGTTCCAGGCGAATATATTGTTAATATTCATTATTACGCGACCAAAACCAATCAACCTGTGGATGTGAATGTTAAAGTTGAGAAAGTAAATCCTCAGCTTGAAGTGATTTATTATGGAACCATACCGTTAGAAAAAAAAGGAGTAGAAAAAACTGCCACTAGGTTTAATATAACTCAAGATGGAAAGGTAACAGTC
>CABZAL010000036.1 GCA_902523675.1 uncultured Alphaproteobacteria bacterium
AAGTCATACTATTAGTTTTGAAATTCCTGGTGTAAATGAAGAAAGTATACAGCCTGTTGGTGTAAGGCATACTAAAGATGGAAAGTTTACTTTTGTGGCCTTAGGTCCAGCAAACAGGGTAGCAGTTATTGATCAAAAAACTAAAGAAATAGTTAAATATTTGCTCGTTGGTCAGAGAGTATGGCAGATGCATTTGACACCAGACGAAAAAACTTTAATAAGTACAAACGGCGTTAGTAATGATGTTTCTTTTATTGATGTTGAAAAACTTAAAGTTACGAAATCTGTTAAAGTCGGTAGATTTCCTTGGGGCGTTGCTATAACCCCAAATTAATAATATGCTAGCCCTTGACGTAAATGACGTAAGCCACTATTTTGGAGATTTTTGTGCACTTGACAAAGTCAAGTTTTCAATAAAACCAGGCGATTTTACAGTTTTGCTAGGTCTTAATGGTGCAGGGAAAACCACCTTATATTCACTTATAACAAGGTTGTATAACAATAGAACCGGTTTGATTAATATCTATGGCCATAATGTAAGAGATAACTCTATAGAGGCCTTAAAACATATAGGTGTTGTATTTCAGCAACCAACTCTTGATTTAGATTTAAGTATAGAAGAAAACTTGCAGTATCACTCCGCTTTGCACGGCATCTCAAAAAAGGAAGCAAAAATAAGAATTACAAATGAATTGAAAAGAATTGGTATGTTGGACAAAACAAAAATGAAAGTACGTTCTTTATCAGGTGGTCAAAGAAGAAGAGTTGAAATAGCTAGGTCTCTTATTCATAAGCCCAAACTACTTTTACTAGACGAGCCAACAGTGGGTTTAGATATAGGTTCTAGACAGTTAATCCTCGAGCATGTGAAAAATCTTTGCAAAAAGGAAAAATTAGCTGTTCTTTGGGCAACACACTTAATTGATGAAATCGATAAAGGAGAAAAAGTTATCATTATTAATAAAGGAAAAGTATTGATATCAGGAGATGTTGATAAAATTATAAATAAAGCTAGAGTAAAAACCATAAGAGACGCTTTTAATAAATTAGTAAAAATTTGATTATGAATATTCTTTTTTTCATAAGATGCTTTAATGGAATAGTTTTAAGAGAGGCTTTGAGATTTATACATCAACGAGAAAGATTTTTTTCTGCATTAGTTAGACCCTTAGTTTGGTTGGGAATTTTTGCAGCAGGATTCAGATCAGTACTTGGAGTAGCAATTATTCCTCCGTATGAAACCTATATTACTTATGAAGTATACATTGCACCTGGACTCATCGCAATGATTCAGCTTTTTAATGGAATGCAAAGCTCGTTATCAATGGTATATGATAGAGAAATGGGTAGTATGAAAACAATGTTGGTGAGTCCAGTGCCTAGGTGGTTCCTAATTTTATCTAAGCTTTTAGCTGGAGTATTGGTTTCAATACTTCAGGTTTATGCATTTCTTTTAATAGCTTCATTTTGGAATATTGTACCCCCTATCTCTGGTTATGTGACTCTTTTACCTGCTTTGTTGTTTTCCGGCTTGATGCTGGGAGCATTAGGAATGTTTTTATCTTCGGCAATTAAGCAATTAGAAAACTTTGCAGGAGTAATGAATTTTGTAATTTTTCCAATGTTTTTTGCTTCTTCTGCTCTTTATCCCTTATGGAAGATAGAGGAGACTAGTGAATGGTTGTATTATGTTTGCTTATATAATCCATTTACATATGCTGTAGAAATTTTAAGATTTTCACTTTATTCTAAATTTAATATAGAATATTCGTTAGGCGTAATTATTTTTTCAATAATATTTTTAACTTTAGCTATATTAGGGTATGATCCATCAAGGGGATCAATTCAAAAAAAGGGAGGATAAATCTTGACCAACTTTTTAATTATTTTATTTTTAAATTTAGGTTTTTTTACCTTCTCGTTTGCAAAAGGAGACTTAGCTCTTAGGTCTAAAAAAATTGAATTACAGCTTGGATCCGAAAAGAGTGACTATGATATGTCTACGAAAGAGATTAAGTTAGAGACTGGAAAGGCATACAGACTTGAAATATCAAGTTTAGGTTTCAAAGAATACGAATTTGAGGCAGAAGAATTTTTTGAAAATATTTGGATAAGAAAAATTGAAGTTGAGGGAGTAGAGATAAAAGTTCCTTCAATTAAAGAAATAGAATTTGATAGAGAAGGGGAAATTGAGATCAATTTTGTCCCAATTAGAACTGGTGAGTTCGATTTTGAAATAGAAGGTCTTACAAATAAAGGTATGGAAGGAAAATTTATTATAGAATAAGGGGTAAATTATGAAAAGACTAAAAAGAATGTCATACAGCATTCCACTAATATTATTTGGATTGGTAATTTTATTTGGACCAAAAGTTTCCTTTTCTTTAGAAAAAGCTCCTGGAAAATGGCCATGTGACCAAGTATACAACCCAAAATTGAATCTAGCAGCTATTTGGCAAGGTCCAGATATAAAAGAGAATATCAAAAATTGGTGGAAAGATGATGAGGTGATCGATGTAGCCGCAAAATTGTCAAATCCAGTTCTTACTGAAGAAGAAGGAATAAAAATAATCGATGAATTTGCAAAAAAATATACCCATTTTGGTTTGATTTCAAAAAAAAATCAAAAAGATAAATTAATTAATTTATTTTCAGGACTCTATCAAAAGGCCTCAGATAAAAGAATTAGGCAATATAATGGAATAATTAAGTTTGTTGAAAGACAAGATGTATTCAGAAAAGCAATTGGTTCTGCTTCAAAAAAACTTAGAGAATTGAGAAAAAAAGGGGTAGATATAAAAAATCGAGAATATGTAAAGTTTTCATCTCAAATGGAATGGAATACAAGAGTTTTCGACCAAAGAACTAGACTCACAGAATATGTCTGTGAAGAGCCTGTTTATCTTGAACAAAGAATCGGATATCAGGCAAGACGAATATTATCCTACATAGTAAAATAACTTTTTAGAATAACAGTTATTCAGAATATGAATCTTCTATGAACAATTCTATCAGAGTATTTTAATATTCGATTCTTATTATATTTTCAAGCTCGAGATTCGAGTGAAACACAAACCATAAAAAGGAGAAAAATTATGGCTTGGACTAAACCAATGATTTCTGAGATCTCTGTAGGTCTTGAAATCAATTCATACGCTTGCGCTGAGAAGTAATCTTAGCTAAAGCTAGCACCCCTCAGGATAATTTTCTTGAGGGGTAACTTTAGAGGAATTTAATTTGTTAAAATTATTAGTTTTAGGATCTGCTGCAGGAGGCGGTTCTCCCCAGTGGAATTGTAATTCGGACGTCAGTAAAGCAGTTAGAAGACAAGACGTGGGTACTTCAATAAGAACGCAATCTTCGATAGCAGTAACTTCCGATGGCGAGAGTTGGTTCTTATTTAATGCTTCACCTGATCTTGGTTCTCAAATTTTTAAAAATCACCAAATGCATCCAAAAAAAAATTTACGGCATAGTCCTATTAAAGGGGTTGTCTTAACAAACGGAGATGTCGATCATGTAGCAGGACTATTAAGCCTTAGAGAAAGACAAGACTTATCTATATATGCGCACCCAAGAGTTCATTCAGTATTAAAGCAAAATTCAATATTTAATGTTCTTAACCCTGATTATGTTGATAGAAGAGATATGGAAATGAATACAGAATTTCAATTAAAGGATAAGGATGGAAAATTTACAGGCTTGTCGATTGAGGCATTTGAAGTTTCTGGAAAGATAGCTTTATGGTTAGAAGATGAGTCAAAAGGTGAGAACTTTGGTACGGAAGAAGGGGATACAATAGGATTGAAAATATCGTCTGTTGAAGATAAAAAAAGTTTTTTTTATATTCCTGCATGTGCAAAAATGACTGATGACCTTAGAGCAAGATTGTATGGTTCTAAATTAGTCTTGTTTGATGGTACTTTATGGGTCAATGACGAGATGGAGAATAGTAAGGTTGGACAAAAGACTGGTCAAAGAATGGGACATATGAATAACTCAGGGCCAGATGGTTCTATGGCAGCATTCGAAGACATTGAGGTTGAAAGAAAAATTTTTATACATATAAATACTACTAACCCAATTTTATTACCTAATTCTTCTGAAAGAAAAGAAGTTGAAAATAATGGTTGGGAAGTAAGTTTTGACGGAATGGAGATAGAAATATGAAAAACTTAGCACTGGATACTACTACAGAAGAGCGTCAAACCCCATGGACAGATGAACAGTTTGAAAATGAATTAAGAAAAATTGGTAAAAAAAGATATCATGATAACTGTAAGTTTCATCATTTGCTCCATAGTGGAAAATTAAATAAAGGTCAGGTTCAAGCATGGGCTATCAATAGATATTACTATCAAATCAATATTTCCATAAAGGATTCTGCTTTAATGTCGAGAATAACAGATCCTTCGTTAAGACGTATTTGGATTAAAAGAATACTAGATCATGATGGAAGAAAAGGTGACGAAGGGGGTATTGAGAGATGGTACAAACTTACAGACGGACTGAGTCTTGATAGAGATTATGTAAAGTCAACTAAAGGTATATTGCCTGCAACTAGATTTGCAGTTGATGCATATGTTACTTTTGTAAGAGAAAAAAGTCTTTTGGAAGGTGTTACATCTTCACTTACAGAATTATTTGCGCCAAAAATACATAAAGAAAGAATAGTTGGCATGCTTGAAAATTATGATTTTATAAATGATATAACAATGGCATATTTTAAGAAAAGAGTTGATCAAGCTACAGACGATGCTGATTTTGTTTTGAACTATGCACTTCAAAATTGTAAAACTCGAAGCGAGCAGAAAAATGTTTGTAATGCACTTAAATTTAAAACCGATGTTTTGTGGGTAATGCAAGATGCTTTATATCACTCTTATATAAATGGTCATGTTCCACCAGGTGCTTTTATTCCAGAGGATTTTAATGACAGATACATTGAAAATAACTGACGATGTTTTGCCTAAATTCCCAAAGCATGTTAAATTTAAATACAATAAACCTAGAGATGAATGGGTCATATTGGCTCCTGAAAGGCTGGTGAAACTTGATATGGTCGCTGTCGAAATACTCAAATTGGTTGATGGTGAAAAATCTGTTAAAAACATTTCTATTGAGCTTAGTCAAAAGTTTAACGCGCCTAAAGATATCATACTTAAAGATGTCACTGACATGCTTCAAGATTTATCTGATAAAGGATTTATAGAAGAAAATGGATGATTTAAAACAAAATAACCTCAAAACAGCTTCTGAGCATGGAATTCAAGCGCCTTTAGCCCTTTTAGCAGAACTGTCTCATAGATGTCCACTACAATGCCCATACTGTTCAAATCCAGTACAACTAGAAAAGAAAACAGGAGAACTAACCACTGATGAATGGAAATCAGTCATTGATCAAGCAGTTGAAATGGGTATGCATCAAATCCATTTGTCTGGAGGCGAACCAACAGTAAGGCATGATCTTGAAGATATAGTTGAGCATTGTTCAAAAACAGGATTATATACAAACTTAATCACTTCTGGCGTACTTTTGAATCCTGAAAGACTGAATAAACTTGAGTCTCTTGGTCTAGAACACGTACAACTCTCTTTTCAAGATACTGATAATGATAATGCTGACAGAATTGGAGGTTTTAAGGGAGGGCACGCCAAAAAGTTAGAAGTTGCAAAGTGGGTAAGAGACGTTGACTTGCCTTTAACATGCAATTGCGTTGTTCACAGACAAAATATCAATAATCTCGATAATTTTATAAAAATGGCGTTAGATTTAGATGCTGAAAGAGTCGAAATTGCGCAAGTACAATATTATGGGTGGGCTCTAAAAAATAGAGCAGCCTTTATTCCAACTCCAGAGCAATTAGATCATGCAACTGAAATAGTTGAAAAAGCAAGAGTGGATCTCAAAGGTAAGTTAGTTATCGACTATGTAATCCCTGACTATTACGCAAAACATCCAAAAAATTGTATGGGTGGATGGGGAAGAAGATTTTTAAACATGAATCCTAAAGGTGAAGTTTTACCTTGTCATGCTGCAGAAA
>CABZAL010000037.1 GCA_902523675.1 uncultured Alphaproteobacteria bacterium
ACATATAGATATAATAAGTTTTTTTTTTAAAAGCCAATAGCTAAGTTATTTTTTTTTCCAAAGAAAAATTAAAAATAAACCTGCTAAATTATGCCAAAGACTAAAAATTGCTGATGGCAATGAAGCTAATTTTCCAAAATGAATTAAAGTTAAAGCAATTCCTAATCCTGAATTTTGCATGCCAACTTCAATAGAAATCGTTTTTTTTACGTTATTTGGAAAATTAAAATATTGAGAGATGCAATAGCCCAATGATAAACCAATTAAATTATGCATAACAATTGCTAAAAAAAAAGTTATGGTAACTTCCTTTAACAGATCTGAAGAAACGGAAAATATAATTCCAATTATTAAGGCAATCATTAGTTCTGAAAACTTTGGAAAAAACCTAATTAGCAAATCAATCTTTTTTATAAATATTCTTCTTAAAATAATTCCATCAATAAGAGGAAATATAACTATCCAAAATGTAGATTTTACTAAAGCTAAAATATCAAAATCAATTATTTCTTTAATTAATATGAAAACCAACAATGGTGTTAAAAATAATGACAAAAATGTTGAGGCTATAGTTAAAGAAATTGATAAAGGTAAATGAGCTTTTGATAAATATGCAATAACGTTTGAAGCAGTACCGCCTGGACAACAACCCAAAACAACAAATCCAATGAGTAACTCTTCACTGAAACCAAATAATTTTGCCAAAGAAAAAGCGGTAATTGGCATAATTGTAAATTGTAAAAGTAGTCCAGTAATCAACCATTTAGGGTTTAAAAACACTTGTTTGATTTGATCAAACGTTATTGTGAGTCCCATCCCAAACATAACGAGCCCAAGAAAAATAGGGATATATGATTTCAAGCTACTTAATAAGTTTGGTTCAAATATTGAAATAAATAATGCAGTAATTATAAAAATTGGAAAAGAGACACTCATCCTTTATTTATAATCTCTTAACATTTTTTTTACTTCTATTCCGTGCATCTCTTCCGTTTTGATCATTTCTCTTGCATACTCTTCAATATAAAGGCTTTTACCTTCGGACTCATCTAAAAGTTTTTGATATAATATAACAGCTTGATTTTCATGGGTTACACTCTCTGCTAATAAATCTTCGATTGTATGTTTATTTGTTTCTTCTATTTTTGGAATTTTCTGCGAGGGATGGCCTCCAAGTCCAGTAAGAAGCTCTCCCGATTGCAAAGCATGTTCTAGTGATTCAGATGCCTGCTCTTTAAAAAATTTATCGAGAATAATTCTATTCGGTCCTGTAACCATCAAAGCAAAGTGTGTATACTTTACCACACCTGCAAGTTCGTATTCTAATATTTTATTCAATAATCCAATTACTTTTTCTAAATTTAAATTTTTCATAATTTTCTCCCATTTATTCATTTTTCATAAATTTTAAGGTAATCTTTTTAAAGAAATCATACCAGAAAATAATTACGCGATTAACTTACATTTTGTAAAATTTTTGAATTAGATATTAATTTTTAAATTCATTTTAAGTGTTACAATTAATGGCATAGGTATTGCAAAAAATCAATAAACTATAACAAATGAGGTCTATCTATGAGTACTAATGCAATGCACGTTGCCAAAACTGGTCTTAACGCACAACAGGTGAGAATGCAAATTATCTCTAACAATCTAGCCAATGTAAACACAAATGGGTTTAAAAGAGACAGAGCAAACTTTGAATCACTTCTCTACCAAGTAATTAGAAGTAGTGGTGCTCAAACATCTGTTGATACAGAACTGACCTCAGGGTTCTCTGTTGGTACAGGGGTTAGCATAGTAAACTCCAATAAATTGCACTCCCAAGGAAGTATTGTCTCAACTGATAATTCGTTAGATTTAGCAGTCGATGGAGGAGGGTTTTTTCAAGTTTTATTACCTGACGGACAAATTGTTTATACAAGAAATGGTGCATTTGCAAGAAATAATGAGGGCACATTAACAACAAGTAGTGGATTTATAGTTCAACCTGAAATCGTAATTCCAGCGGAAGCTACAAAAATTAATGTTTCATCTGATGGAATTGTGTCTGTACAAATTCCAGAACAAGTTGATGCTCAAGAAGTTGGACAGTTACAGTTAGCAGATTTTCAAAATAGAACAGGATTACAGCCAATTGGTGAAAATTTTTATATTGAAACAACTGCTAGTGGTCCTCCCGTTTTAGAAAATCCATTTGCTGCTGGATTTGGAAAATTAATTCAAGGTGCTTTGGAAAGTTCCAATGTAAACGTTATACAAGAACTTGTAGATATGATCGAAACTCAAAGAGCTTACGAGGTTAATTCTAAAGCTATCACATCAGTAGATGAAATGCTAAGATTTGTAAGTAATAATTTATAGGTTATAAATATGAAAATATTATTATTTTTACTTTTATTCTTATTTAGTAGCTGCGCTACATATAAGCAGGATAAAATTGGACAAGAATTCAAAAGTATCCAACCAGATTTCACTAATATTGAAGTAAAAAAAACATCAGCTGGTGCAGTTTATAATGGTGGTGGAGGTTTATTTGCTTCTGATAGAAGAGCGAACAATGTAGGTGATATCATAACAATTACATTAGAAGAATCTTTAAATGCTTCAAATTCTGGTTCAGAAACACTTTCAAAAACTGATGCTTATGCTTTCGATTTACCTGAAGCCTTATTTGGTCCATCTTCTCTTCTAGGAAAATTATTTTTTAATGGAGGTATTAAAGAAAATAATCTTGCAGGTGGCACAACTCAGTCTTTTACTGGAAGTGGAACCGCCGCACAAGCTAACACTTTGACAGGTACAATGTCAGTAACTGTTGTAAGAGTATATCCAAATGGTAATATGGAAGTTAAAGGAGAAAGAAAACTATCGTACAATAGCGGCACTGAATATATTAGACTGTCAGGTGTTATAAGACCTGAAGATATTTCATCTTCAAACACTGTTTCATCAACTAAAGTAGCAGATGCACAACTATCTTATACTGGAACTGGAGACATGAATGATAGTGTAACAAGGGGATGGTTGGGGAGATATTTTGCTTACATTTCACCATTTTAAAAAAATGAAAAAATCAATAATAATATTATCTTATATTTCAATTTTATTTTCTTCTTCATTTTTAAATGCAGATAGAATTAAGGATCTTGTATCGTTGGCTGGAGTCAGGTCTAATCAATTAGTTGGATACGGTTTAGTGATTGGATTAGCAAAAACTGGAGATGGTAGTGTAAATCTTACTAAGCAAAGTATAGCGGCAATGATATCACAATTTGGAGTTATCGCAGGTACTGCTGATATTGACGGGAGTAATTCTGCTACCGTAATGGTTACAGCAAACCTTCCCCCGTTTGCAAAACCAGGACAAACAGTTGATGTAACCGTTTCAACAATTGGAAAAGCTAAGTCATTGAAAGGCGGAACATTGTTAATGACGGCAATGAAAGGAGCTGACGGTGAAGTTTATGCCATTGCTCAAGGAAATCTTGTGGTTGGAGGATTAGGTATTGAAGGTGCGGATGGATCTAGTGCAATTCAAGGGACTCCAACTGTTGGAAGAATTCCGGGAGGTGCGACTGTAGAGAAAACTGTTGAAACTAAGTTTTTGGAGAACAGAGATATAGTTTTAAATCTTCATCAATCAGATTTTTCACAAGCAAATAAAGTTGCAGAATCGATAAACGAAACATTTGGACCAGACGTTGCTATTCCACTGGATGCGACCTCAATAAAAGTAAGAGCTCCAGCAGATCCGAAACAAAAAGTGTCATTTATTGGGTTGTTAGAAAATATTGTTTTTGAACCTGTTAAACCAAAAGCAAAAGTAGTAGTTAACTCAAGAACTGGAACTGTTGTTATTGGAGGCGAGGTTAGGATATCGCCAGCTGCTGTAGCCCACGGAAGTTTATCAGTGAGAGTAAAAGAGGATACGAAACTTTTGTCTGAGGGTACAGGAACTGTTGTAGGCACTTCTGCAACGGTTGCAGGCACTGCTGCAACCACCGCTGCCGATACAGACATTGAAATCGATCAAGAACCAGCTAGAGCATTTGTTTTTGATCCGGGCATTGAACTTCAAACTTTAGTTGACGCACTAAATGAAACAGGAACAACCGCAACTGATATGGTTGCTATTCTTGAAGCTTTGAGAGAGGCAGGTGCTTTAAGAGCGGAGCTAATTATAATCTAATCTAGTGAATTAATATGGTAGATACTAATTTAAAAAATTATGGAAATTTAAAAATTCAAAGTCAGATTTTAAATGCTGTAAAACCAAAATTGACAAAAGATCTTTCGTTAGAAGATGTAGCGCAGGAATTTGAATCTATATTCATTAATCAAATGTTGAAAAGTGCAAGATCTGCAAAACTTGCAGATGGTTTAATGGATAGTGATGCATTTGAAACTTATCAAGGATTGTTAGATCAAGAATATTCAAAAATGATAGCAAAAAATCATAATTTTGGAATAGCTGAGGGGCTGATTAGACAATTTGGAAAAAATACTGATAAGGTAAAATAATGCCTAGTTTATTTGATATAGGAAGAAGTGGACTACAAGCATATAGGCAATCTCTGGCGGTTACAGGTCAGAATATCGCTAACGTCAATACCGAAGGCTATAAAAAAAGAGACGCTGCTCTTGCTGAAGTTTCAGGTGCAGGTGGTGGAGTTACAGAAAAGTCTGATCAAACAGGTCTTGGAGTTAGGGTTGAAGAAATAAGGAGAGCTTTTGATGAGTTTTTACTGGACAAATCAAGACAAAGTAGTTCGATTTTTGAAAAAGCAAACACATTTTCAAATGAAGTGGAGGATTTAGAAAATTTACTTCTTCCGAGTGACTTTAATTTGAGTACTTCAATAGGAAATTTTTTTAATTCTTTGCAAGAGATTGCAGCAGCCCCAGATGATCAAGCGCCAAGAATTGTTGCAATTGAATCTGGTAAGGATTTAGCATCTCAATTTAATCTTTATTCTGATAGACTGGATAATTTAAAGAAAAGAATTTTCGAACAATCACAAAATGCTAAAACTTCTGTAAATCTTTTGACAAAACAACTTTCTGCGATAAATGAAGATTTATTAAGTTCAGGTTTAACTTCTCAAGCTTCGAATGCAAAATTAGATCAAAGGGATCTACTTCTAGATCAAATTTCCCAAATTGCTCAAGTAACAGTTTCTTATGGTGCTAAGGGGGAAGCAACTGTGAGATTAGGAAATTCGGGTTCAGGCCCCGTTATTTTAGAAGGTTCACAAAATACAACTATTGATGTGACTTTAAAAGACGGAAGATTACAACCAGTTTTTGGACTTAATAAAGTTGCTACTAATCAAGTTCAAGGTGGAATAATTTCAGGTTTAACAGATGCTTATGAACTTGCCGAAAACACTCATAAAGAAATTGATAATCTTGCAATTTTAATTAGTAGGGAATTTAATTTAATAAATAAGGCAGGACTTGACTTAGAGGGTAAAGATGGAAAAGATATGTTCGCACTCACTAATTTAAAAGCAACTGCAAATTCAACCAATAGATCTTCTGTTGGTGTGGAAATTACTGCGACTGACCCATTAGAGGTCGTAAAAGAAAATTACACATTGCAATATAATCAAAAAACTGATCTTTGGACGTTATCATCACCATCCACTGAGAGTATGAAAGGTAAAAATACTTTGATAGCAAAAGGCTTTACCGTTTCGGTTTTTGGTAATCCACTTGATGGAGATGAATTTTCTCTTACACCAGAAAATGAATCTTCTGCACTACAATTTTTACTTAAAAGACCACAAGACATAGCAGCAGGTTC
>CABZAL010000038.1 GCA_902523675.1 uncultured Alphaproteobacteria bacterium
GGGCTTTCAGCATATCCCACACTTATCTTAACTTTTTTTTACGCAACCTATTATGTTAATAATATTGCTCTTAATGGAACCAAAGGAGCATCTGAGTGGGGCTTTACAATTTCTTTAAGTAGTTGTCTGACAGCTATTTTTTTGATGGTATTTTTGAGAAGAAAGTTCAACTTAAAAAAGAGATTATCAATTAATTATTTTAATTTTTTTTTTATTGCAATATGTCTTAGTATCAGTTCTTTGTATTTTTTCGACGATAGAGAATATCAAATACTCCCATTAATTGTTATTCTAATTTCCTTCATCTCATTTGAGATTTTAAATTTATTCTATAACGCAACACTCCATAAGGTTGCTAAAAAAAAAAATCAAGGATACGCTTCTAATATTGGTTGGGCCTTTGGTTATTTTGGAGGTTTGTGCGCTTTAGGGCTAGTATTTTTATTACTACTTAATAATAATTTAAACTTTTTACCATTTACTTTTTCACTCAATTTGGTTGGTCCTTTTATAGCTATTTGGGTGTTATTATTTTGTTTTCCTCTTTTAAATATCATGAAAAATGTGCATTTACATATAAATACAGAATTTAAAATTTTCAGTTTTTTTATGTATAAAAAAATTAAAAATTTTATTTTCTCATATTTTTTCTTCAATAACGCAATTATCTCAGTTTTTACTTTTGCAAGCCTATACGCCAGCTCCATTCTTAATTTTAAACAGGAGGAAATACTTATATTAGGAGTTTCGATTAATCTCTTCGGGGTACTCGGGTGCTATCTATTTGCACTTTTTGAAAAGAAAATTGAATCTAAGGAAAATATTTTCAGGTGTTTAGTTGCTTTAACTTTCTTAACTTTAGTATTATTAATAATTGAAGAGGTGCACTTTTTCTGGGTTATTTCACTTTTAATTGGTTTTTTTATTGGCCCAATTCAGGCATCAAGTAGATCATATCTTTCAACCAATATTTCGTCTGTTAATCAGTTTAATAATTTCTCAATTTACTGTATTACTGGAAATATCTGTTCAATTCTAGGCCCATTTTCTATCAGCCTCCTGATATATTTAACTGATTCTTTGAGATTAGGCCTTTTACTAATTCCTTTTTATTTTTTTATTGGTTTGATTTTTTTAAAAAAGATTTAGTGCTTGAAGTTTCTAATACCTGTAAAAACCATTTTTATTTGTTCTTTGTCGGCTCTTTGAATTATTTCTTTGTCTCTTATTGATCCGCCCGGTTGAATAATTAATTTGAGTGATACTTTCTTACACAAATCAATTATATCTGGAAATGGAAAAAATCCATCAGATACCAGAACTACATTTTTTACATTTTTAATTTTTTTGAGGCCTTTTTTTATTGCATGTTTAGCTGCTTGAATTCTATTGGTTTGTCCAACTCCTATGCCAATAACCCTTTTTTTCTCGACTAAAAGCACGGCATTTGAATTTACGAATTTACATACTATAGAACCAAAAAGCATATCTTCTAGTTCATTTGAGTTGGGTTTTTTCTTTGTTACAAATGCTAGATCTTTTTTTAAAATCTTTTTAGAATTCCTTTCTTGTACCATCAGAAAATTTTGAGAAGTTTTAATCTCATAATTTTTTATTTTTTCTCTATTTTTTTTATATTCAATAAGAATTAGATTTTTCTTTCTAATTAGGATTTCTCTTACAGATTTACTAATTTTTGGAGCAATAACCACTTCTGTAAAGTTTTTTAAAATTTTTTTTGCTGTTTTTATGTTTAGGTTTTCGTTGAAAGCAACAATACCACCAAAAGCACTCACAGGATCAGTGGCAAACGCCAGCTTATAGCTTTTGCTTTGTGTATCGCTAACTGCAACCCCGCATGGATTTCCGTGTTTAACTATTACACAAGACGAATTGTTGAGTTCGAAAGCCAGAGAAGTAGCAACATCAATGTCATTAATATTATTAAACGACATTTCTTTTCCTGACAATTGATTAAGATTATTTTTACCAAATTTGAAAACGCTGGCTTTTTGATGTGGATTTTCTCCATATCGAAGGTCCCTTATTTTTTTCATAGGTAACGCAGCATCATGACTAAAAAAACTATCATCTTCTTCATTAAACCAATTGGAAATTATACTTTCATAATATGCCGTATATCTAAATGCTTCTCTAGCAAAGTTTCTCCGGATTTTAATGTCAATCTCTTTGTTTTCTTCTAAAATTTTTATTAATGAAACTATTTGTGATTTTGAAACTATAACCAAAACATTTTCAAAATTTTTAGCTGCTGATCTAATTAAAGTTGGACCTCCGATATCAATATTTTCAATACAACTTTCAATACTTTCATTGTTGTCAATAGATTGTTCAAAGGGATAAAGATTTACTATTACTAAATCAAAGAAATTAATATTATTTTTCTTACAATCAGCAAGATGTTTTTTGTTAGATCTTTTAGCTAGTATACCTCCATGAATCATTGGGTGCAGGGTTTTGACTCTGCCATCAAGAATCTCCGGGAAATTAGTAAATTGTGAGATTTCGGTGATATCTAAATTACCATTAATTTTATTTAAATATTTCGCAGTTCCACCAGATGAATAAATCTTTATTTTATGTTTTTCAAAAAAAGGTGCGAGTAATTCTAAATTGGACTTATCGGATACAGAAATGAGTACATTTTTTATTTTAAACATAATTATTCAGCAAAATATTCAGGAAGATTTTTCTTTAATAAAATGATAGAATCCTTGGTTAAATTATTTTTGATAGTTGTTATTAATTTATCAACATCTTTTTTAATTAAAGGGTAAAGAAGTGTATTTGTCTCAAGTATTCCGTTTTCAGAGGTTTTTTTAATTTCTTCTTTTTTATAAAATAATTCTTCATGAATTTTTTCACCTTTTCTTAATTTTGTAAATTTTATTTCTATTTTTTCTTTTTTATCAGTTGCTATTAGCTTTATCATTTTCTCTGCGAGATCAATAATTTTCACTGGTTCACCCATTTCGAGTATATTAATAGAACCATTTTTTCCAGATTTAATGACAGAAGAAATAAGTACCAACTCTACTGCTTCCCTTATTGTCATAAAAAATCTTGATACTTTCGGATGGGTTATTGTTATTGGTCCGCCTTTTTGTATTTGTTTTTCAAATAATGGTATCACAGAACCAGTCGAACCTAACACGTTGCCAAATCTTATAATTTTAAAATTCGTTTTATAGTTTTTGCTTACCATTTGAATATATTTTTCGCATAATCTTTTACTAGCTCCCATGACATTCGAGGGGTTAACCGCTTTATCTGTTGAAATAAATATCATCTTTGATACCCTATTTCTTTCACAAATATTAGACAATTCCACAGTGGATAAAAAATTGTTCTTTAGTGCCTCAAGTGGGTCATTTTCAACAAAAGTAATATGTTTAAGTGCCGCAGCATGGAATACGATTTGTGGTTTATACTTTTTGATAGTATTCTCCATCTTGTTTTTATTTTTAACATCTCCTAAAATTGATATGATATTTTTTGACTTCAGTTCTGCCAAAACTTTATATAAATTGTACTCATTTTGTTCATATATGATGAGCTTTTTCGGTTTAAAATTGAGTATTTGTCTACTTAATTCACTGCCAATACTTCCTCCAGCCCCAGTTACTAGAATAACTTTATCCTGAATTTCTATCAATTTATTTATATCGTGGGTCTTTTGCGATCTTCCGAGAATATCTTCAAAAACCAAGGGTTTTGTGCTAAATTTGTTCAGAGATGCTTCTTTAAAATCAGTAATTTGAGGCAACTTACCAATGGCAAGACCATTAATTTTTGAGAAAATAAATAAATTTTCAACCTGTGCAGAATCTAAAGAGTGGTCGGCAATAATAATTCTTTGAGGTTTAAGTTTCTTTTTAAGCAAGATATTTTTCAAATTATCTAATGAATTAATCGTAGAAATGATTGGTATGCTATGAATGCTTCTTCCAATTGACTTCTTCTTTGATCCTAAAATTGCAACAACTCTGAATGGAGAGTTTTTTTCTCTATTTGCCGCTCTAATAAATAATTCAGCTGAATCGCCTTCACCAACAACGATAACAGGAACTTTATCAAAACCTTTTGGAATGCTAATTTTATCTTTAAGAATTCTGTATATAAATCTTGGGGATGCTACCGCAAAAAAAGAAACAAAAAATAATAGCAAAGGGAAAGATCTGGGAATATTTTCAAGCCTAATTGAAAGAAATAAAGCAGTTAATATAAATAGTGTTGATGCAAATAAACTTTTAGTAATTGAAGAAATTTCTTGAATTGAAGCATAACGCCATATTCCATGATATAACCCAAACCTACTTAAAAGAAAAAAATTTAGAGTTGCAAAGAGAATCATGTAAGGCCACAAAAATTCGATCAAATTGTAACTTTGATTTTCCAGTCTAAGCCATAACGCAAGAAAAAATGAAATACAAAGTATTACAAAATCATGAAAAATGGTTAATAAGATTTTAGTATTTCTGAAAATCATAATT
>CABZAL010000039.1 GCA_902523675.1 uncultured Alphaproteobacteria bacterium
AGAAAATGGTCCAATGAGCAAATTACCGGCTTATGATGTAATTGTTCAAGCTATGAGTGGAATAATGAGCATAACAGGATCATCAAAAGACTCTTTTTCAAGGGTAGGGACATCAATTGGAGATATTGCTGCAGGATTATTCTGTGCTATTGGGATAATTTCAGCGCTCTATAACAGACAAAGTTCTAAATTTGGAACAAAAATTGATATCAGTATGCTAGATTGCCAAATAGCAATTTTAGAAAACGCAATTGCACGATACTCAGTATCTAATGAAAATCCTATACCACTCGGAACAGATCATCCATCAATTTCACCCTTTGGTGCTTTTAATACATCAGACGAAAAAATAGTATTAGCAGCTGGAAATGATAAAATTTTTAAAAAATTATGCTTTTTATTATCTAGAAAAGATTTATACAATAATGAATTATTTAATGATAATGAAAATAGAAACAATAATATCAATGTTTTAAGATATGAAATTGAGAAAACACTTAAATTAAAAAAATCTAAATATTGGATAAAAATTTTGAGTGAAGCTGGTATTCCTTGTAGTAGGATAAATAGAATTGGTGATGTTCTTAAAAATAAACAGCTTATTAAAAGGAATATGTTTCTAGACTATATTCTATCAAATAAAAAAAAATTAAAAATTTCAGGTAATCCAATAAAGATAGCAGGTGTAAAAGAGTCTAACATATCAAAAAAAGCTCCAAATTTAGACGAAAATAAAAAAGAAATATTTAAAATGTACAATATAAAACTATGAATTCTATTTTCTCTCTTTTTTTCTTAAATGTGTATCTAAAAATTTTTTTCTTAATCTGAGATTTTTTGGAGTGACCTCTAATAACTCGTCTTCTCTAATATATGATATCATTTGTTCAAGAGACATTTTTAAAGGCGGTATTAAAGTAATTGCTTTATCTGACCCTGATGCTCTTATATTGGTTAATTGTTTACCTTTTAAGAGATTGATTTCAAGATCATTTTCTCTACTGTTTTCACCAACAACCATTCCTTTATATATTTTGGTTTGAGGTTCTACAAACATTATCCCTCTTTCTTGTAGATTAAATATAGCAAACGCAACAGCTGAACCAGTTTCTTTCGAAATCAAAGCTCCATTTCTTTTTTCTATAATATCTCCTTTAAACTCTTCATAACCATTAAAAACTCTGTTTATAACTCCCGTTCCTTTGGTTTCTGTCATGAATTGGCTTTGATAACCTATCAAGCCTCTAGAAGGTGATTTAAAAATAATTCTCGTTTTACCTTTACCTGTATTTTTCATATTAATCATTAAAGCTTTTCTCATATTGAGAGCATTGATAACATTGCTTGAAAATTCTTGATCTAAATCGATTATTACTTCTTCAATGGGTTCAAATTTCTTTTCTTCTTTAAATTTATATAAAACCTTGGGTCTCGATACATTTAATTCATAACCCTCTCTTCTCATAGTTTCAATAAGAACTCCAAGTTGTAACTCACCTCTGCCTCCAATTTCAAATGAATCTCTGGAATCATTTTCTTTGAAAGTTATAGCTACATTTGACTCTGATTCATTTATTAGTCTTTTTCTTAGCATATTTGAAGTAATTTTATCTCCATCTTGACCTGCAAAGGGAGAAGTATTTACTGTTATAGTAATTGACATTGTAGGAGGATCAATCGGAGTAGACTTAATGGGTAAATTTATACTTGAGTTGCAGATTGTATCTGACACTGAACATTTTGTGAGACCTGCGATACAAATTATATCTCCAGCAAACACCTCATCAACAGGAATTCTTTTTGTTCCCTTAAAAGTAAATAATTTGGTTAAACGGCCATTTTCTATAACATTTCCATTAAGATCAATTACTTTTACTAAATTATTCACTTTAGCTTTTCCACTGTCAATTTTTCCTACTAAACATCTACCTAAGAATGGATCAGAATCTAACAAGGTCGCAAGCATTGCGAAATCTTTATTTTTTTTGCTAACCGGTCCTGGAACATGTTTTAAGATAAGATCAAACAGACAATAAAGATTATTTTTTTCATCATTTAAGTCTTTAACACACCACCCATTTTTTCCCGAAGCATATAAAATTGGAAAGTCTAATTGCTCATCATTTGCTTCCATTGAGATGAATAAATCAAAAACTTCATCAAGCACTTCTTCTGGTCTTCCATCTTTTTTATCAATTTTATTTATTATTACAATGGGCCTAAGACCTTGAATTAGTGCTTTTCCAAGAACAAATTTTGTTTGAGGCATTGGTCCTTCTGCTGCATCAATCAATAAAATAACACCATCTGCCATACATAAGACTCTTTCAACTTCACCTCCAAAATCTGCATGACCTGGAGTATCAATTATGTTAATTTTAAATTGTTTCCATTCTATGGATGTAGGCTTTGCCAATATTGTTATACCTCGTTCTTTTTCAATATCACCTGAATCTAACAATCTATCTTCTATTTTTTCGTTTTTTCTGAATAAACCTGTTTGTTTCAACATAGAATCAATGAGTGTTGTTTTTCCGTGATCTACGTGAGCAATTATTGCTATATTCCTAATATTTCTCATAATAAAATTTTGCTAACAATTTTTTATTTTTAATCTGTAAAGTCTGTAATAATTCAAATATTAAATGTATAATAAATTTTTACTAATTAATCTAATTAAACTTTATGCAAGACAAAATGACATTCGTTTTAACTAGTTGTGGTAGAACTTTTTTATTGAACAGAGTTTTAGAAACCTTTTTTAAATTTAACAAATTTAATTTTGAAAATATGTACATTGTAGAAGATTCACTTGATTTAAATACATACAAAAAGATAAAAGAAAAATGGGGTTCAAGGATTAAGATTATTTGTAATAAGCAAAAAAAAGGACAAATTAGGTCAATCATTGATGTATATAGAAAAATAAAAACTCCTTATATTTTTCATTGTGAAGACGATTGGTTATACACTAGATCAAATTTTATCGAAGATTCTCTTAAGATTCTAAAAACTGACCCAAAGATAATTCAAGTATGGTTAGAAAGTAGGAAAAGTGCGAGTCGTCTTGATATATTTTCGTATGGCAAATTGGAAACTAAGAACGGAGTTAAATTCAGAAAAGTTTCTTGTAAAGAGGGATGGGAATGGGGACATTTTTCCTTTAGACCGGGAGTGAAAAGATTAAGTGATTATAAATTAATTAATGGTTATGAAAAATTTCAAAATGAGCTTGATATTAGTGTTGAATACAAAAAATTAGGTTTTTATACTGTAATTATTGACAAGCCAGCAGTAGAAGATATAGGTGACGATCATCACGTTTCTGATCCAACAAGAATTTGGCCAAAAAGAAGAAAAAAAAACTCTTCAACAGGATTAAAAAGATTATGGGGCCATATAAAAAGGTTAAAATTTTAATATTGAATTAATGATGAAAAAATTTAAAGCATTAATGATAGATAAAAAAGAGGGTACTCAACAACTATATCATTTAGAAATTGGAGAAAATGAATTAATGGATGGTGATACTTTAGTTAAAATTGATTACTCTACTATTAATTATAAAGATGCTCTAGCAATAACCGGTAAAAGATCAATAATAAAAAAATGGCCTATGATACCAGGTGTTGATTTTTCAGGAACTATTGAAAAAACAACTAATAAAAATTTTGAAATTGGAGAAAAAGTAATTTTAAATGGATGTGGCGTTGGTGAAAAACATTTTGGTGGTTTTTCAGAAAAGGCCAGAATTAATGCAGATTGGCTTATAAAAAAACCCAAAAAAATTAGTTTGCTCGAAGCAATGTCTATCGGTTCTGCTGGTTTGACATCAATGTTATGTATAATGGAAATTGAAAAAGTATTAAGACCAAATGATGGTAAAATATTAGTCACTGGTGCTAGTGGTGGGGTAGGAAGTATTGCGGTAATGATTCTTTCTAAGATGGGATACTATGTAGTTGCCTGTACAGGGAAAAAAGAAGAGAGATTTTTGAAAAATTTAGGTGCTTCGGAAATTATTGATAGAAATTATTTTAGAGAGAATAATAAATTACTCAACCATCAAGAGTTTAAAGGTGTGATTGATGTTGTTGGTAGTAAAACATTAGCAAATATAATATCCAAGACATACTATGGTGGGGTAGTGGTTGCGTGTGGATTAGCACAAGGGGTTGACCTACCTACAAATATGATGCCTTTTATAATAAGAGCAATAACTTTAAAAGGTGTTGAATCTATTTATGTAGATAAAAAAATTAAAGAAGATGCTTGGGAAAGAATATCTAAATATATTGATAAAGATAAACTTAAACTTCAAACATCGGTAATAAATTTTAGTGAAATAGAGACATATAGTAAAAAATTAATTAATTCGAAAATAACAGGTAGAGTTGTAGTAGACAATAAGAATTAATTGATTTTTCTTACTAGTGCAAAAATTGAAACGCCGAA
>CABZAL010000040.1 GCA_902523675.1 uncultured Alphaproteobacteria bacterium
AGATAAATTTATCAGACAAAGAGCTAGAAAATTTTAAACTTGAGTTAAATAAAATTCTTGATTGGGTAGATGATTTGAAAAAAGTTGATACCAAAATGGTGGAACCTATGTTGTCAGTATTTAATGAAAGTATGAAAATGAGGGAAGACAAGGTAGAACAAACTAAAACTAATGAAATTTTGTCAAACGCACCAGAAAAAAAAGAAAATTTCTTTGTAGTTCCAAAGGTAATTGAATGACCAACTTATCTGATCTTACTATCTCGCAGGCAAAAGAATTATTGTTAAATAGATCTATATCATCTGTAGAATTAACAAAATTTTTTTTCGAGAAGATCTCTAAATTTAAAAATTTAAATTGTTTTATAACAGAAACATTCGATCAAGCACTTAAAATGTCAAAAAGATCAGATGAAAAATATAAGTTGAAAAAAGATATTGGTTTAATGGAAGGCATTCCAATTGGTATGAAAGATTTATTTTGTACAAATCAAATTAAAACAACAGCTGGATCCAAAATTTTAGAGAATTTTATTCCATTCTATGAATCAACTGTTTCTAACAATCTTTGGGAAGAGGGTGCGGTTTTGTTGGGAAAAACCAATTTAGACGAATTTGCAATGGGTTCTGCAAATACAACTAGTTTTTTTGGTAATGTTGTAAATCCTTGGAAGTCAAAAAATGATATTGACAAAGAATTGGTACCAGGTGGATCTTCAGGTGGCTCTGCCTCAGCAGTTGCAGCTCATTTGTGTTTAGCTGCTACTGGATCTGATACTGGTGGTTCAATAAGACAACCCGCTTCTTTTTGTGGTCTCGTTGGTATGAAACCAACATATGGCAGATGTTCAAGATTTGGAATGATTGCATTTGCTTCATCATTGGATCAAGCAGGACCAATCACAAAAGATGTTTTAGATTCATCAATAATGTTAAAATCGATGTGTAGTTATGACCAGAAAGATTCAACTAGTTCAAAAATGGAAATTCCAGATTTCCCTAAAACTGTTAAATTAGGAGTTAAGGGTATTAAAGTAGGTATTCCAAATGAATACATAGTGGATGGTTTAAATGCTAATATAAATGATAATTGGCTAAAAGCAATTGAGTGGTTAAAATCTGAAGGTGCTGAAATTATCGAAATTAATTTACCCCATACTAAATCTGCGTTACCTACGTATTATATTTTGGCTCCTGCTGAAGCATCTGCAAATTTGGCAAGATATGATGGTATCCGGTTTGGAGCGAGGGAAAGAGGTAAGAATTTAGACGAGGTTTATAAAAATACAAGAGCATCTGGGTTTGGTAATGAGGTAAAAAGAAGAATAATGATTGGTACCTATGTTCTTTCGGCTGGTTATTATGATGCGTATTATTTAAAGGCACTAAAAGTAAGAAAACTTATTTCGGAAGATTTTTCTAGAGCATTTGAGAAATGCGATTGCATTTTAACTCCGACAACACCTGGTGTGGCTTTTGGAATAGGAGAAAAGCAAGATGACCCTTTAGAAATGTATTTGAATGATGTATTGACAGTGCCCGCAAGTTTGGCTGGCTTGCCAGCAATATCAGTTCCATCTGGTTTGAATGATGAAGGACTTCCTATTGGATTGCAAATAATATCAAAACCATTTGATGAAGAAACTTGTTTTAGAGCTGCATTTGTCATAGAACAAATATCAAATTTTAACAAACTAAAAAATTAGGTATGCCATATTTTGTACAAGGTCAAGAATCTAAATGGGAGGTTGTTTTAGGACTTGAAGTCCATGCACAAATAAACACATTGTCAAAATTATTTTCTCCATCTTCAACAAATTATGGCGCAGAGCCAAACTCTCAAGTAAATCTTATTGATGCAGGCATGCCTGGAGCTCTTCCTGTTATCAATGAAGAATGTGTTAAACAAGCAGTTATTACCGGATTAGGATTAAATGCGAAGATTAATTTAAAATCTATATTTGATAGAAAAAATTATTTTTATCCAGACCTTCCTCAAGGTTATCAGATTTCTCAATTTGAAAATCCTATAGTTGGTTCAGGTCATTTAGTTATTGAAACAGAAAATGGTACAAAAAAAATTGGTATTACCAGATTACATTTAGAACAAGATGCTGGGAAAAGTATCCATGATCAAGATTTTGAAAATTCCTTTATTGATTTAAATAGGTCGGGTTGTGCACTTATGGAAATAGTTTCCGAACCAGATTTAAGAAGTCCTACAGAGGCATCTCTATATATTAAGAAACTGAGATCAATTTTAAGATATTTAGGTAGTTGTGATGGCAACATGGAAAAAGGAAATTTACGAGCAGATGTTAATGTTTCTGTTCGTCAGTTCGATGCAGAATTAGGTACTCGTTGTGAAATTAAAAATGTTAATTCTATAAAATTTATACAGCAAGCAATAGAATATGAAGCAAGAAGACAAGTAAAATTAATAGAATCTGGCAAGCTTGTTGAACAACAAACAAGGTTATTTGATTCTCAAAAAGGGGAAACAAGAGCAATGAGAAGTAAAGAGGAATCTCATGATTACAGATATTTTCCAGACCCTGACTTGCCACCACTAATTTTAGAAAAGAAAATTATTGAAGAATTAAAGATACAGCTTCCAGAATTGCCAGATAAAAAAAAAATTAGATTCATGGAAACGTATGGTATTAAAAAATATGATGCCGAAATTTTGGTTTCTGAGAGAGAAGTTGCTGATTATTTTGAGAAACTAGTATTTGATAGAGATCCTAAAATGGTTTTATCCTGGCTAACCGTAGAACTCTTTTCTTATTTAAATAAAAAAAACTTAGATAACCCCCAATCCGTCATATCTGTGGAAAAATTCGGAGAATTACTAGATTTAATAAAAGATGGTACTCTATCAAATAGACTGGCGAAGGAACTCTTTGTAGAGTTCATTGAATCAAATATCTCAGCTCCAGAATTAGTGAAAAAAAAGGGTATGGTACAGATATCAGATGAAAACGAAATTTCTAATATGATTGAAATAGTTCTTAACCAAAATCAAAAAATGCTTGAAGAATATAGATCTGGTAAAGACAAATTATTTGGTTTTTTTGTTGGTCAGGTCATGAAAATTTCTAATGGAAAAGCTAATCCACAGATGGTAAATACCTTATTGATTAAACAGTTAAAGAAATAGATCAGGATGGGTGACTGAGAGGCCGAAAGTACCAGGTTGCTAACTTGGCGAACGAGTAATCGTTCCGTGGGTTCGAATCCCACCCCATCCGCCATTTTTAATGATTTTTTATAAAAAAATAAAAAGTCTGAATAATATATGTTGTTATTCCAAGAATATTTATATAGTACGACCACATTGTAAACTTCATGCCTTTAACTCGAAACGTATATTGTGTCTCAATTTCCTTATTATTTGAAATACCACGATAGTGCAGAATTCTTCCCAAAAGTAAAAAGAATGAAGATAAACAACAAAAAATTAAATAGTTATGGAAGTATAAAAACATGCTTAAAATTAAAGAAAATGGAACATATTCAATAAAATTCGAATGAGCCCTAATAGCTCTTTGCAGGTCAACATTGCTGTCATAACCAAGTGAAATTTTAAATTTTCTCCTTAAATTTATAACATTCTTAAAAAGCCTCACATATAACATTGTAAGAAATAAATTAAATATTAAAAACAAACATTCAAAAATTAATCTTTCCATTTTTTTTCACTCACCTATGTTGTATATATCTTTATAATTATTATTTCAAATATATGTTAGATAAAACAATTTCAATTCATTGGTTTCGTCAGGATCTTCGAACAGAAGATAACCCTTCCCTAGACTATTTAAATTCATTGGAAGAACCAATTATGTGTATTTACGTATTAGATGAAATTAATAATGATGAAAAAATTGGACAAGCTTCAAAATATTTTTTAAATGAATCGCTTAAAAGTTTAAATTCAATTCTAAATAACCGTCTTAATTTATACAAAGGTTGCGCATTTGAAATTTTTAAAAGTTTGCTTAAAGATTTCAAAATAAAAAATATTTCATGGAATAGGTGTTACGAACACTGGTCTATAAAAAGAGATAGGAAAATTAAATTATATTTAGAAAATGAAGGAATAAACGTTAAATCGTTTAATGGAAGTTTGTTATGGGAACCATGGACTGTGTTAAAAAAAGATGACACACCTTATAAAGTTTTTTCTCCATATTATAAAAGAGGGTGTTTAGAATCTGCACACCCAAGATATCCAATCAAATCTCCCA
>CABZAL010000041.1 GCA_902523675.1 uncultured Alphaproteobacteria bacterium
AATAGTTTCAATAATTCGTTTTTGTCATAGTTTTTTCTCAAAGAAAGATACCATCCATTATTTTTTTCCCAAAAATAATAAGTATTTAAATGATGGTAGATTGGAAGGACTAGAAAGTCCTCTGAAATAGCATTATTTAAATTAACATCAAACTTTTCAAATAAACTTTGAATTTCCTTGGCATTAAAGTTTACATCTATTATAGCATTATATTGTTCATTAAAAAAATCTTCTTGTTTGATTGCGTAATCACTTACAAATTTTGTTAAATCTTTATCATCAAATTTGTAAAATAGATCTTTATCATCCTGAGGGACAATTCTTTCAAAAAGTCGTTCTAGAGCAATTCTAAATGCTTTTTGTTTTGAAACTTTTCTTGCCTCTAGAATGTCCTTTTGATTAATACTGATTTTATTATTTTGGATTAGATAAATATTAGAGTCTGCATAAACATAATTATTAATTAATAAGAAAATAATAACAAAAAAAGAATTTTTAAAAAAATTGATCAACGGCCTGTAATGTATTAAAAATTAAAATTAAATATAATCTAGTCTTTTGTAATTTCAAAATTAAAATTATTACATTTTAGCAATGATAAAAAAATCTGGTACTTATAAATCATCTGGTGTTGATATTGAAAAAGCAAATCAAATAGTTAAGAAGATTGAAAAAATTTCATCAAAAAATATTAGAGATGAAATTATTAATAATGTTGGAGGATTCGCGTCTATATTAGATTTAAAAAAACTCAACTACAAAGATCCTTTACTGTTATCAAGTACTGATGGTATTGGAACAAAGTTAAAGTTAGCTATTGAATGTAATTCTTATGAATTTTTAGGTTTTGATCTTGTTGGCATGTGTGTAAACGACTTATTAGCGGAGGGTGGCGAGCCTTTAATTTTTTTAGATTATTTTGCAAGTTCAAAAATTGTAGAAAAAAATTTTATAAAAATAATTAAAAGTATTAATTTAGCATGCTTAGAGTCTAATTGTTCTCTTGTTGGAGGAGAAACTGCAGAAATGCCCGGAATGTACAAGTTAAATGATTTCGATATTGCTGGATTTTCAATTGGAGTTGTAGAAAGAGAAAATTTAGCAAGTAACAAAAAAGTTGAAAACAATGATATTATTATTGGTTTAAAGTCGAATGGGTTTCATTCAAATGGATATTCCTTAATTAGGAAAATTATAAGAAATAAAAGAATTAAACTTGATCAAAAACCACCTTATATTTCTAAGCAAATTACGCTTGGTCAAGATTTATTGAGACCAACCAAAATTTACATAAAATCCATCCTGCCGCTGGTAAAAAAAGGGTTGATTTCTTCTATGTCACACATTACCGGAGGTGGTATCATAGATAATCTAAAAAGATCACTACCCTCAGGAATGAGTGCAGAAATTATGTCTGAAAATTTTGAATCCGATGATTGTTTTAAATGGATTGCAAAAGTAGGAAATATTAGTTCTTTAGAAATGATTAAAACTTTTAACTGTGGAATCGGTTTTATAATTATAATTAATCAAAAGAATGAAGCTGAGATAAAGAAATTTTTTAAAAAAAATAAAATAGATTTTTGTTTGCTAGGTAATGTTAAAAAAAATTCTAATGGTCAAGTCAATGTTAAGAAACTAAAACCATGGTTTTAAATATAGGAATACTTATTTCTCAAAACGGTTCAAATATGCTTAATATTGTAAAAGCATGTCATGAAAACAAAATTCAAGCAAATGTAAAAATTGTAATAAGCAATAATCCAGACTCAAAAGGTTTAAAAAAACTTAAAAATTTTAAAATTAAATCAAAAATTTTACTTCTCAAAGATTTCAAAAATAAAAAAGCTTACGAAGAAAAGATTAATGAGCTTTTTAAAAAATATAATGTAAACTTTATTTGTCTGGCTGGATATATGAAGATCCTTGAAAGAGATTTTTTAGAAAAATGGAAGAAAAGGGTTATAAATATCCACCCTTCTTTACTACCATCATTTAAAGGGCTTGAACCTCAGAAGCAAGCAATTGAAAAGAAAGTAAAGTTTAGTGGTTGTACCGTACACTTCGTAAATGACAACATCGACGATGGGGAGATTATTGACCAATCTATTGTGAGGATTGGTAAGAAGGAAACAGTTGAATCTCTTAAAAAAAAAATATTGATAGAAGAACATAAACTATATATAAATGTTTTAATAAAAATATCAAAGGTGATAAAATGAATAAAAATTTAGGCAAAGAACATCAAAAGTTTTTTAATTCTTTTATTAAAATTTCAATAATATCAACTATCTTGATAGTCCTACTTCTTGCAGTTCTTTATTATTTCTTAATAGCTTAAAATTTCTTTGTTTGAAAAAAAAAAACTTATTTCTATTTTAGCATTTTCAAGGCTATCAGATCCATGAACAGAGTTTTCTTCAACGGAAATACCATACTTTTTTCTAATTGTTCCTTCCTCTGCATTCTCAGGATTCGTTGCTCCCATCAGTTCTCGATTCTTAATAACAGCATTTTGTCCTTGCAAAACTTGAACAATTACAGGACCCGAAGTCATATATTCACATAAATCTGAAAAAAAAGCCCTCTCGCTGTGAACTTCATAAAATTTTTCTGCGTCATGCTTTGACATTAAGATCATGCGTTGAGCAACAATTTTTAATTTATTATCTTCAAAAATAGCATTTATTTTTCCAGTAATGCTCCTTTTTACAGCATCCGGTTTAATTATGGATAAAGTCATCTCAGTCATTTTTCACCTCATCTAAAAATTTAGTATATTTTCCATTTTTGATGTTTTTCTTCTATAAGGGTTTTAACATTAAATCTAGTTTTTTTTAATTTATTTTTATGATTTTCGTAGTCGTTTTTTTCACTTAAGTAACAAAAAAAAAAATGATTATAACAACTTCTTATTTTATTAGTTATAACAGATGGAGAAACAATAATTGTATTAAAACCACTTTTCAAAAAAGTTTCTTCTTCATCTTCCCTTAAGATAATAATTTTCTCTTTATTATCAAAGGTATCTAAAGAAGTTCTGTGTGGTAAAAAAGAATATTGTTCGTATGACCACAGATAATCGTCAAGTTCTTCTTGTTCTTTTTTACTCCCAACTTTGATAAGAACTTTGTACTTTTCTTTAATGAGTTTTTCACATAATTTGGTTACTAAAATTTTAAAGTCAGATTTTATGTAATAAAAATTAATCTTAACGGAAGTCAAAAAATCACTCGTAATTTTCTTTTACAAAATTATTTAGCAGTCTCACCCCGAAACCCGTGCCTCCGGATCTTGATATGGAAGTTCCTGAACTAGACCAAGTAACACCAGCTATATCAAGGTGCGCCCATTTCGTATTTCCAACGAATCTTTTTAGAAATTGAGCGGCTGTTATGCTCCCCGCTCCTCTTGTTCCAGTAATATTTTTCATATCTGCGATGTTGCAATTTAATAATTTATCGAATTCTGAATCTAATGGAAGTCTCCAAATAAGTTCTTTAATATCAGTTGATGATTTTAAAAGTTTATTAGCAAGATCATCGTTATTTGAAAAAAGACCAGCGTATCTATTCCCTAATGCAACAATGATTGCACCTGTTAGGGTTGCTAGATCTACTATCAATTCAGGCTTATAGAATTTGTTAACATACCATAATACATCGGCTAATACCAATCTACCCTCGGCATCAGTATTTAATACCTCAATTGTTTGACCTGACATAGATGTAACAATGTCTCCAGGTCTCTGGGCATTACCATCAGGCATATTTTCAACTAGTCCAACAATTCCGATTACGTTAGCTTTAGCTTTTCGAAGAGCCAAAGCATACATCAAACCACTCACTACAGCAGCTCCACCCATGTCCCATTTCATATCTTCCATACCTCCAGAAGGTTTCAAAGATATTCCTCCAGTATCAAATGTTACACCTTTGCCAACGAATGCGAGTGGATTTTTGAAAGAAGATTTTAGCCCCTTCCACTTCATAACTAAAACACGCGCTGGTTTTACGGACCCTTGAGCAACACCTAAGAGCGCTTTCATTTTTAGTTTTTTTAATTTTTTTTCATCAAAAACTTCTAACTCTACTCCAGCTTTTGCCAGTATTCTACAATTTTCTACGAAGCTTTCAGG
>CABZAL010000042.1 GCA_902523675.1 uncultured Alphaproteobacteria bacterium
AGTAAAAACTCTTCATACAAAGAGATTCAAAAAATTGATTAAAAAAAAGAATCCTAAATATTATGAAAAATATTTATATAGCAACTCTTATTTTTTTAAATTTCATAAAAATATCAAAATAAAAGATATTAAGTTAGTCTACTTTAAGGATTTTGGTATATTTTGTTATTCACATAAAATTTTGAAATTATTTGTAAATTGTAAAAAAAACTTTGACCAATTGAATTCAGGTCATATGCATTATGACAACTTATCAATAGATTTTTCATTTAATAAACAAAATGTAGTTGCTGATCCAGGAAACTTTTTATATTCCAGTGATACAACTAAACGATCAGATTTTAAAAGTTTAGAAATGCATTTCTGTCCTTTCTTTAATAATTCAGAAAAAATTAGCGAAGAATATACATTTTCAAGTTCTAGATTTTTTTGTGCAAGAGCAATATCTTTTGACAAAAATTCTTTTATTGGAGAGATTAGATATGATGAAGGAAAAATAACTCGTGTAATTCAATTTTTTGAGAATGGATTGTCGATTAAAGATTATTCAAATGATAAACCAATTAAAAATTTACTTAAATCGCTCCAGAAAAAAAGAATTTCATCCTCGTATGGTATTTTAAGTAAAAGAAAAATTATAAATAAAAGATTCCTATGAAAAATACTCTTTTTATTTTAACAGAGGATTTAAATAATGGTGTTATTCAATCTCAAGTTTTTGGTCACATTGATTTTATGAGAAAAAAAAAGATTTCAAATTTTTTTATCTTATATTGTTATTGGAATGAATTTGAATCTAAGTCGTCATTAGAAAAGATTAAATTTTTAAAAAAAAAAAATAAACTAAATATCTTTTCATTAAAAATTTTTCCTCCAAGTCTTCCTTTTTCATTAAATTTAAACCAGGCTTTGATTCTTAAATGTCTTTTAAAAAAAAATATTAATTTTGATTTTGTGCATGCAAGAACAGATCTGTGTACGGTTATGGCAAAAAAGTTAAAGTATATTTTCAAAGTTCCTCTAATTTGGGATTGTAGAGGCTATGCTCCGGCTGAAGTTGATTACAGTAATACAAATTTAAAGTTATTCAAGAAATTATATCTCTACTATAGGTTTAGACAAGCATCAAAAATTTCGGATAAAGTAGTTGTAGTTTCGACTGCTCTGGAACAATTAGTTAAAAATACTGGTAATTTGAACACATACTTAATTCCGAGTGTGGCAAGTAAAGATCTTTTTTTTTTTAATCCTAAAACAAGGATTAAAATGAGACAAAAAATGCAATTTAATAAATCCTCTATTATTTTGATATATTCTGGAAGTTTCAAAAAATATCAGATGATTAATGAAACAATTTCCTTTTTTAAATCTATTTATTCAAAAAATAAAAATTGCTATATGATTTTTTTAACTAATGATCAGAAAACTGCAAAAAAATATATTAGTGGTATTAGAAATATTTTGTGTTTTTCAGTGAAACAAAACCAAGTTAATGATTACTTAAATGCTGCTGATTATGCTATGATGATAAGGAGAAAAGATTTAACCAATAAAACAGCTAGCCCAACAAAATTTTCAGAATATTGCCTGACAGGTTTAAATGTAATAGCAAATTCTTCAGTAATTGATTTTTATAAATTTAAGAATAAGGTAGGTAATATAAAAGATCTAAATAGTTGTGATATTAAAGTAATAAGCAATATTAAAAGAAAAAATATAGCTGATTTTTACAAACAAGAATTAAGCAAAGAATCTTTTATTAAAAAATTTGAGGCCCTTTATGAATAAAGTTTTAAAAAGTCCAATATGTGAGACTTTCTATTAATAAATTAATTATGCACAAAGATTTTTCATTAAAGAATAAAAAGGTTTGGGTTGCTGGACATAACGGTATGGTTGGTTCAGCATTATGTAATAGGTTAAAAAAAGAGGAATGTACTCTCTTAACCATATCTAGATCTAAACTTGATTTGTGTAGAGATTCTGATGTTGAGGATTGGATGAAAATAAATCAACCAAATATTGTTTTTCTTGCAGCAGCAAAGGTAGGAGGTATACTATATAATTCTAAAAAACCTGCTGAATTTATTACTGAAAACCTCCAAATCCAAACAAATGTAATTAAATATTCTCATATGTACGATGTTGAAAAATTAATATTTCTAGGATCAGCTTGTGTTTATCCGATCTCTGAAAAACCAATTAAAGAGGATTTGTTATTGACTGGAAAATTAGAAACAACCAATAAAGCTTACGCAGTTGCAAAAATTGCTGGCATTGAGATGTGTAAATTCTACAGAGAACAATACAATTCAAACTTCATAAGTGTTCAACCTAACAATTTGTATGGCTTTAAAGACAATTTCTCTAATCAAACAAGCCACGTAATTCCTGCTTTAATTGGCAGGATACATAATGCAAAAAAAAAAGGTGAAGATAAAGTGACAATTTGGGGATCAGGCAATCCACAAAGAGAGTTTGTTTTTATAGAAGATCTTGCTGATGCATTAGTTTTTATTACAAAAAAATATAATGATTCTGCACCTATCAATATTGGTTCTGGTGAAGAAATAACAATTTTTGAATTAGCTACTCTTATAGCAAAAGTAATTAAATTTCGGGGAAAATTAGTTTTTGACGAAAGTTTTCCTGACGGAGTGCCAAGAAAATTTCTTGATACTTCAAAATTAAAAAAGTTAGGTTGGAATCCAAGAATAAAATTAAATGAGGGTATAAATATGACCTATAGTTGGTATCTTGAAAATATTGATCATGAGAATGAATAAGATAACACCAGTAATTTTATCAGGGGGTTTTGGAAAAAGACTATGGCCAATTTCTAGAAAATCATCTCCAAAGCAGTTTTTAAAAATACCATTTGGTTCAAAATTTTCTCTTTTTCAAAAAACAGTTCTAAGAACAAAAAATGAAATTTTTAATAAGCCTATTATCATATGTGCAGCTGAGCACAAATTTATTGTAAGAGAACAAATTAGTTCAATAAACGTTAATGTTTCAGATATAATAGTTGAACCTGTTGGAAGAAACACAGCACCAGCAATCTGTGTATCGGCCTTAAAAATAAAGGAAAAAAATAATAATTTAATGATGGTTTTTCCTTCTGATCATTTAATTACAAATGAAAAAAAATTTTTTACTCAAGTCAAAAATTATTTAAGAAATTTTGGACAAAAAAATACTCTTTTCGGTCTAAGACCGTTAGAACCTAACACCGATTTTGGATATATAAAAACTAAAGTTAACAAGATGAATGAAATTAAATTAGATAAATTTGTTGAAAAGCCAAATTTAAATAGTGCACAAAAAATGTTTTTAAAAAAAAATTATTTTTGGAACAGTGGTATTTTTTTACTTAAGGCAGATTATGTACTCGAAGAGTTTAAAAAAAAAAATTTAAATATTTATCGAAATTGTAATCTTGCATTAAAAAAGGCTACGCTTGATTTAGGGTTTTTATTATTGAGTAAGGGATATTTTGGTAAATGCAAAAATGTATCATTTGATTATGAAATTCTCGAAGAAACACAAAATTTTAATGTACTACCACTTAATATATCTTGGAATGATCTAGGTTCTTGGAAGTCAATATGGAATGCTCAAAAGAAAGATAAGGATGGTAATGTCGCAATTGGTAAAATAAAAACTTTATTTTCAAATAATAGTCTTATTATATCTGACCAGGATTGTAACATTATAAACGATATTTCAAACTTGATAATTGTGTGTAAAGATAATTCTTTATTAGTCTCATCAAAAAAAAAGAGTACTGAGGTCAAGCAAGTGCTTGAAAAGATTCGATCGAGGGAATATTTCTATGGTTTTACTGAATACAGACCGTGGGGAAGTTTTAAAATTATAGAAAAAAATCCAAACTTTATTGTAAAAAAATTATATATTTTACCAAAACATAAAATA
>CABZAL010000043.1 GCA_902523675.1 uncultured Alphaproteobacteria bacterium
AAGAAAATTATAAAAAATTTTTAATTAATAATTTAAAAAAAACATTTAAGTTGGAGGGTATAATTATCACATTAAAACTTATTAAGTCTAATAATCCATATGATTAATTTACTAACTATACCTTTCTTTTTATGTTTGCTTTTTCTTCAAAAACCTGTTCTATCAAACATTAAAGATGAAATAAGTATAAAAATGATAGTGAATAATTGCGCTAGTTGTCATCTAGAAAATAATCACAGTGATCTAATTCCCTCATTTTTTGAAATAGAGAAAGAAGTTTTTATCAAACAAATGATTGATTTTCAGACAATTAATGATGATTCAATAATGCACAGAATTACAAAAGTACTAAATCTTGAGGATATTAGAGCTTTGGCAGATTATTATTATGAAAAAAAATAAAATAAATTTAAATAAAAGAAGATTCATTAAAACTTTAGGCATTAGTTTTCTTTCATTTCCTTTTTTAAAAGGAGTGAGAGCCAATTACAGACCTAAAGTAGTGATAATTGGTGGTGGTTTTGGAGGGGGAAGTTGTCTAGCTCACTTGCAGAAATTTTCCAACCAATTTGACATTTTTTTAGTAGAAAAAAACAAATATTATTACACTTGTCCTTATTCAAATTCAGTTGTTGGAGGATTTAGATCACTTAAAGATAATAAATTTAGCTTAAATAACTTAAAATATAACGATGTAAAGTTAATTTATAACGAAGTTAAATTTATTGACTCAGAAAAAAAAATTATAAAATTTTCTAATAATGAATCTCTTAATTATGATTGGTTAGTTGTTTCGCCAGGAATTGATTTTAAATGGGATGATATTGAAGGTTATAATATTGAAACCAATAAAAGTTTACCTCATGGTTGGAATGGAGCTGATGCAAAAATAATTTTAGATAAAGTTAATAGCTTAGAAGACAATTCAACCATACTTTTGTCAGCACCTGATTACCCTTATAGATGTCCACCAGCACCCTACGAAAGGGCATCTTTAATAGCTTACAATTTAAAAAAAAGGGGTATGCGCTTCAAAATAATAATTCTAGATAGTAAGGATTCTTTTACAAAAAAAAAATTGTTCCTAAAAGCATGGAACGAACTCTATCCTGATAGTTTTGAGTGGATATCGCGAAGTCAGGGAGGAAAGGTAACAAAACTAGATTATAAAAATAAGTCCTTAATCACAGAAACAGGACAAAAATTTAAAGGTGAATTTATTAATATCATTCCAAATCAAAAAAAAAAAAATCTATTCTTAAATGATAATGATAACGATTGGTTAGAAGTAAACCCTTCAACATTTGAATTAAGGAATCACAAATCTGTCCATGCTGTCGGTGATTGTATTAATGCTGGAGATATGCCTAAATCTGCATTTTCAGCAAATAGTCAAGCTAAAGTGTGTGCAGAAAACCTTAAAAATATTATATTAGACAAAGAAATTTTAAATCCTGTTTTTTTTAATACCTGTTATAGTTTTGCATCACCTAATTATGTATTTTCAATTTCATCTTGGTACAGAGTAAATAAGTTTGATGATAAGATAGTTTCATTAGGAACAACCGAGAGTAATATTAATGATAACAAACTTCAGCGCAATGTAGAAGTTGAACATTCAAAAGGTTGGTATCAAACAATTACAAAAGAGGTTTTTGGTTGATAATATTCTTAACTATAAGATCAATCTTTTTTTCCAAATCTTTTTGATCCTCAGAAGTTACATTTGAGAAAAACTTTCCTAATAAACCAACTTTTATACTACTTAAATTTATCATTCTAATTTCCACTTGAAATTTTTCTTTTTCTCTTGAATAAATTTTTGTCATTGCTTGCAGTCCTGCTTTTGCCACAGAATATGCATGAAAATATGGATATCCCTTTGAAATAAGTTCATTTGATAAAAAAAATATTTTTGATTTTTTTGACTTAAGTAAAAGTGGTTCAATACTTTTTAAAATTTTCCAGTTTGGTTTTCCCAAAATTATCACTTTAAAAGGCATTTCATTTGTATGATATTAGTTCACCATCTTCTGTTAGAAAATAAATAGACGTACTAGAGTGAATTGGTGAAATGGTGATTGGTGCTTTTTCATCAGATATACTGATAACTTTACCATCATAAGGAGATAATGATATTATTTTCCCTTCTGAGCTGGCTAGTATAAGTTTATATGAAGAAAGAATTGGACCTACCCAACTTAAAGGCTGTTTTTTAAAATTTTTTTTTAATTGAACAACCCATATTATCTCTCCTTTTATTTTTTCTATGCAATATAGTTTATTGTTCGTATCCGCTAAAAATATATAGTCTCCTGAAATAACTATTGGATTAATTGTTGATAAATTTAGTTCCCAACTTCTTTCCCCATCTATTAAGTTAAAAACAACAAATTTTCCTGAAAAACTTGATACATACAATTTATCCTCAAAAATTACCGGAGGTGATTGTATGTCAGTAATCAATCCGTCTCCAAATAAACCGGTATCTCCCAGATTTTCATACCATTGAATTGTACCATTATTTTCATTTAATGCATAAATTTCTCCAGTGGAGTATGTCACATACACTACGCCATTTTTAATAGCTGGATTGACTCCACCAATTATTGAGACATTTTCAATATTACCACTATGATTCCAAATCTCATCTCCATTAGTTGCATCAAAAACTATTAACTGATTATCATCAGTAGTAACAAATACATTTTGTTTGTTAATAACGGGAGGTGCGGAAATCTGAGTAAGAATGTTTTCTTTCCAGATTAAATTACCATCTAGATAATTCAATGCATAAATATTTCCAAGACCTGTTGTAATAAATAAAATATCATTATCTGCTGCCAATCCTCCAGTAAAATTAATTTTTTCTTTTTTTTCCTCCGAAAGAAATTTGGTCCAAATCAAATCCCCTTTTTCAGAATTACGAGCTTCAATTTTAGATTTATTATCAATAGTAAATATTTTGTTTTTGTAAACAATAGGCTTAACAATGTAAGGGCCAAGTTTGCTTTTACCTTTTCCAATTTTTTTCCTCCACTGTTTTTTGAGATTTTTTTTACTTAGGAAATGGAAATTATGATTAGCAACGTTTTGATTACTTTGTGACCAATCTTTAATTAATTCTGGTTCTGGAAGTACTACTTTTGCATCGGATTTAACTAGTCTTTTTTCTTCATTTTTGAAAACTTTTTCTCTTTTTCCACTAAGCTTTATTTCTTCTTCTTCAAAATAGTCAAGAATTGAACATGAACTAAATGTCATCAATGAGAACAATAATAATAGCTTAAACAAGTTAGTTGCCTTCAAGAAAATCTACCATGTCTCGAGCTCTTGAAGCCAAAGTTGTAGGTGCATTTCCCATTTCTAAAATTGTGTTAAAAGTTTTTTTTGATTCAGCAAATTTCTTTTCATTTAGTAAAATAAAACCCTTAAGTTCTAATGCAGAATATTTCCAAGAACTATTTTCTGTCAATCTTTCAATTTTAGTTAACAAAATATCTGACGGTTTGTGGTCAATAGCGTTTAGCACAAATAGAATTGTTGACATGTCTTTGAACGATTGGTCAAATGCTGTTTTTTCTAAATCTTCATAAATCTCTAATCCTTCCAAGATTTGTTTTTTTTGTATAAAAATTGAAGCTTTTTTCATTTTTGCAATAGTGACATATCCATCAGAAGCCTTATCAGTAATTCTCTCTAACGCAATTAATGCAGTGTCGAAATCTTCTTCTTTTATAAGTTCGACAGCAGCTGTAAAATCGTCGCCTAATTTTTGTTTTTTAACTTCAGTATAATTGTTCCAAAAAACTA
>CABZAL010000044.1 GCA_902523675.1 uncultured Alphaproteobacteria bacterium
GTTTACAGTAACTTTAGCCGCCGATAAAAGACTACCATCTGCTTTATTAACAACAAGTAAATCTGCAAGTTCAATGATACCTTTTTTTATACCTTGAAGATCATCTCCACCTGAAGGGAGTAACAATACTAAAAAAATATCAACCATACTATGGACAGCTGTTTCTGCTTGACCTACACCCATTGTTTCAACAAATACGACATCAAAACCCCCAGCCTCAACGCAATTTATCGTTTCTCTAGTTGATTTTGTTACTCCCCCCAAATGACCTTGACTAGGACTGGGTCTGATATACGCATTTTTTTTTATTGATAACCTCTCCATTCTTGTTTTATCACCTAAGATTGATCCTCCTGTTTTTTGTGATGATGGATCAACAGCTAATACAGCGACCTTAAAATTTTCTTCCAGCAAATAAAGCCCCAGTGATTCAATAAATGTTGATTTACCAACCCCTGGAACTCCCGATATACCAATTCTAATTGTATTATTATTTTTTGGTAGTATAGAAATCATAAAGTCAGATTTTTTTTGATCAAAAAGATTTGATGATTCAACAAGTGTTATCGCTTTAGCGAGAGATTTTATGGAACCTAGTTTAATTTCTCTAACTAATTTTCTAATGTCATCTTTGTCATCGTTATTTAGTTCAATATTTTTGATGTCGTTAATCAAAAAGTCATTAGCAGAGACAAACCCATTTGTTTCTTTGAAAATTGCCCTTAAAATCTTTTTATTTGGTATTCGATTTCCATTTATATACCTAGAAATAGAAATCTCTGATACTTTAAGAATTCTTGAAAATTGCTTTGAAGAGATTTTATTTAATTGTAAATATTCCTTAAGCAACATAATTTATAATAACCATATCGGTTATTTTTACAACAACTTTATGATTTCTAGAGCCGCGTCTGGAATACTTGTTCCAGGACCAAATACTTTAGTTACTCCAATTTCTTCAAGAAACGGATAATCATTAGGAGGTATTACTCCACCACAGATTACCTTTATAGATTCTGCATCTAGGTTTTTAAGTTCCTTCATCAGAATTGGTACCAAAGTTTTATGACCTGCAGCCAAAGTTGATACACCAATTATATGAACATCATTTTCGACTGCTTGTTTAGCAGCTTCTTCCGGGGTTTGAAATAAAGGTCCTATGTCAACATCAAAACCTAAATCAGCAAAAGCAGTTGCTATAAGTTTTGATCCTCTGTCGTGGCCATCTTGACCCATTTTTACAACCAAAATTCTAGGTCTTCTTCCAAACTTGTTTTTAAATATTTCAATCTCTTTTTTCACACCACTTAACATATCATCAGATTTTACTGAACTTGCATAAACACCTGATATAGTTTTACTACTTGGTTTATGTCTATCAAAAACTTTCTCAAGAGCTTCTGTTATTTCACCTATTGTGCACCTGTTTAGAGAAGCTTCTATTGACAATTCTAAAAGATTAGAGCTATTTTCTTCCGCAGCTGAAATAAGCTTAGCTAGACTATTATTTACTTTATTTAAATCTCTATTTTTTTTTAAAATATCAAGTTTAGCTACCTGCTCTTTTCTTGCTTGCTCATTATCAATAGATAATATATTAATATCTTGTTGTTCATTAGGTTGATATTTGTTTACACCAACTATTGTTTCTTCCTTTGAGTCAACCCTAGCTTGTCTTTTTGCTGAACTTTCCTCGATCCTCATTTTAGGTATTCCTAATTCTATTGCTTTTACCATACCACCAACATCTTCAACTTCTTTCATAAGTTTTTTAGCCTCTTTAATAATATTTGATGTTAGGTTTTCAACATAATAAGATCCAGCTAAAGGATCAATTACATTAGTTATTCCTGTCTCTTCTGCTAAAATCAGTTGAGTGTTTCTTGCTATTCTTGCTGAAAATGAAGTTGGCAAGGCAAGTGCCTCATCAAAACTATTGGTATGTAGAGATTGTGTGCCACCAAAAACAGCTGCCATAGCCTCAACAGTTGTTCTGACAACATTGTTGTAAGCATCCTGCTCAGTTAGAGATACACCTGAAGTTTGGCAATGAGTTCTCAATGCCAAACTTTTCATATTTTTGGGGTTGAAATTTTTAATCATTTCTGACCACATAAATCTTGCTGCCCTCATCTTTGCAACTTCCATAAAAAAATTCATTCCAATAGACCAAAAAAATGACAATCTTGGAGCAAAGTCATCAATATTTAAGCCTCTGTCTAAAGCTATTTTTACATACTCCAATCCATCAGCTAGTGTATATGCCAGCTCTTGAACTTGGTTAGCACCAGCTTCTTGCATATGGTATCCACTTATTGAGATTGAATTAAATTTTGGCATTTCTCTTGATGTGAACTCAATTATATCTGCCACGATTCTCATACTTGGTTGAGGTGGATAAATATAAGTATTTCTAACCATGAATTCTTTTAAAATATCATTTTGTATTGTTCCAGTAAGCTCAGATTTACTACAACCTTGTTCAATCCCAGCTGCAACAAAACTTCCTAATACTGGTAGTACAGCCCCATTCATCGTCATTGAAACACTCATTTTGTTTAGTGGAATACCTTCAAATAAAACTTTCATATCTTCGATTGAATCAATTGCTACTCCTGCATTACCAACATCAGCAACAACTCGTGGATGGTCAGAGTCATACCCTCGATGAGTTGCCAAGTCAAAAGCAACTGACAGACCCATGACACCATTTTTCAGGCCTTCCTTATAAAATCTATTCGATTCAGATGCTGTAGAAAACCCTGCATACTGTCTTATTGTCCAAGGTCTGTTCGAATACATGGTGGCACGTGGTCCTCGTGTAAATGGAGGAAGCCCTGGGAACCCATCAGTATGCTCTAAGCCCTTTAGGTCCTCTTTAGTATAAAGAGGTTTGACCATTATACCTTCTGGAGTTTCCCACTCTAATTCAGACAGCTTTTTCTCGCGTAATTCTTTTTCGGCTTGCTTATTCCAATCATCTATAGTGTAATTTTTTGCCAATTAATCCTCCGTTTTACCAACATAATTCATAAATATAGTACTTTGCAAAGATATTTTTTTTGTTCATTAAATCATCTAATTTTTTTATATCAATATTCATATTATTATTATTTACTCTTCTATGAATACCGCTTGTCACTAATATACTATCCAAACCTTGCATATTTGCTCCCTTTATATCATTTTCAAGAGAATCGCCAATAACTAGGATTTTTTTTTTATTTTTAGTTTTTAACTTTTCAAAGCAAACATTATAGATCAAGGGTAAGGGTTTACCAAAGTATTCAACTATCCCACCAATATTTTCATAATACTCAGCTAGAAGGCCGGCGCATATCATGAAGTTTTCATCCCTTATCACAACTTTATCAGGATTAGAACAAATCATTGGTAATTTTTTTTTTCTTAGGTTATCCAATATATTTGTATAATTCTCGAGTATGTCATCATCACCCCAAGGTCCAGTATTTAAGATAAAATCAGTTTTAGAAACTTCTTTAGTAATTGCTAAATTTAAATTGTCTATGAGGTTATTATCTCTCGATGGTCCGATGTGATAACAAAAGAGTTTTTTATGAGAGTTTGCAATTAATTTTTTCATTTTTTCATATGAAATTTCACCAGACGAAATA
>CABZAL010000045.1 GCA_902523675.1 uncultured Alphaproteobacteria bacterium
TTACGGTTATTTTCTAAAGACGAAATCTAATGAGAAAAATAAGTTCGACATATTTCACTTAACTGGCAAAGCTGAATGGGATACTCTTTTATTCTTTTATGGTATCTTAGTTTGTGTAGGAGGGCTTGCTGCTCTTGGTTATTTAAAATTGATTTCAGATGATATGTATGTAACACTGGGTCCTACATACGCAAATATCTTAGTTGGTTTTCTTTCAGCTATAATTGATAATATTCCGATAGTATATGCAGTTTTGACTGCGCATCCTGAGATGGATATGGGACAATGGTTATTAATTACATTAACTGCAGGAGTAGGTGGATCTCTATTGTCAATTGGATCCGCCGCTGGTGTTGCACTAATGGGACAAGCCAGAGGTGTTTATACTTTCTTTTCGCATTTGAAATGGTCGTGGGCAATATTACTTGGTTATGCCGCAAGTGTGGTTGTTCATTTATGGTTAAACGCTGATTTATTTGATTTGGTTCCTTTAGAAAGGTAATCAACAAATCAAAATGGAGTTGGAAATTAAACTTCCACATTATTTTAAATAAATTCTTATGTGGTTAACTTTTATTTTGCTTTGTTGTGAGAAGGAATAAAACAAACCTTTTAGTTTCTTAAGTAATTGTCTCTTATTAAAATCTAATGTTTAGACCTGAATATACGCTTATTGGTTGTCCTGGAGTAACGAATGTCCCATCACTTCCGGTACCGTCGACTTCGTTCTCAGCGTATATTCCACCAGTTTCATAATTTTCGTTTAATAGGTTATTTAGATTTAAGAAAAATGAGGTGGTGGATCCGATTATAGAATTCTTTAAGTTATATTCCGTTTTTAAATTAAGTAAAAAATAACCAGGGACCTTTTGATTAGCAGCGTTGTTTTCGTCGCCTCTGTAAAATTGCGCAGAATTAGCTTCTACATCAATACCAATTCTCCAATTTTGATTTGCGAAGTAATCAACACCAAATCTACCTATATGTGGAGAAATTCCTGGAATAGCATCTCCTCTGCCAACTTGGATCTGAAATGCCTCTCTAAGTTCATTGTCGTCGAAATCATCGTCATCAAATCCATTTGATGGATGCCCAACACTTGAAATTTTTTGACTGGTTTCAAAGGTTGCTCTCACATAAGCATAATTTGCAAACCATTTCCATTTTCTTCCTATTTCACCATTAACTGCAAATTCAGTGCCTAATCTCTGAGTATTTCCTACATTTCTGAAATAACCAGTACCAACTTTATTACCACCAATAAAAATGATGTCATTAAAATTTCTTCCAGCAAAAGCATTTAATGTCCAATTAACATTTGTTTTAAGATTATTAATTAAATTTAATTTTTTTGATCCACGTGCACCTAATTCAAAATTTCTGTTTACAACTTGATCTAAAGGAGGATCAGCTTGAAAAGAATTAGGCAATCTACATGGGTTGTTTGGATCTGCACAAGCTAATTCAGCTACAGAAGGTGTTCTACTTGATTCTTTATATGAGGCAAAATAAGTCGTACCATTAATTCTTTTTGTAAAACCTATACCAGGATTGAGTCTCCAAAAAAAGTGATGCCCTTCTAAATCACTTCCATGTTGATCATCAATCTTGAGTGATGCCCAATTATATCGTAAGGATAAATTTATCGAAGACGATTCGTCTAAATCAATAATGTCTGAGGCAAATAAGCCTAAATTATGCGTTTTTGCTTCAATGTTAGTTATAAATTTTTCTTCACCTTCAGCATCCGTATCTACCATCACTCCAGTCCCAACAACGCCTCTATCGCTTTGTAGTACAGCTAATTCTGTTGAAGAACCAAAACTATTTTTAGAATAGTCATAAGTTAGACCAGTAATCAAAGTATTAAATTTTTCGTTAAGTGAAAAATCCTGAGTAGATTGAACCCCAAAACCAAATGCGTTAGTTTTAGTGTTACTTCTATTTATTGCTCCAATACTTTCAATCTCATTCTCGCTACTTTCTAACTCATATCCCAAACTATCATAATTGATTGTAGTACCCCCTGGAGTCAATAAAAAATTCGTCGAAGCGGTCGAAGAATCCTCAAATTCCAAGCAGACCAAGTTATTTGCAGCACCAGAATTATCAAATCCCTTACCACAATCCGATCCTTCAAATTCGTCTCCATTATAATTTCTTCTTTCCATATGACGGTAGTAATAATTTGCTTGGATAGAATGAGAATCATTAATAAAATGATTCACACCACCAAAAAGATAATAATTTTTGTTATGTGTATTATCAGGATGGGTGTATACTGCATCTCTACCTTCGAGATCCATAAGTGCCAGAGGAACAGCACCATTTCCATTTAAATCTGTATAAGCTTGACCAAGATTAATAAAAAACTCTGTATTTTCTCCTCTGTATCTTAAATCTGTAAATAAGTTTTCAAGATAAGATTCAGATTCTTTTCTATATCCAGTCTCATAATTAAAATTACCACCCACATACACAGCATAATTACCATTGTTTGCTCCATATTCAATAATTTCGTTTGTTCTTCTGAAACTTCCTCCAGATAATTGTGTTTCCACACCTGTAAAAGTAAACCCATTTTTCATTTCCATTGATATAGCACCACCTATTGCGTTTTGTCCAAATATTGGATCACCACCCGGAAATACTTGCATACTATTTATTGCAAATTCAGGCACTAAATCCCATTGAACAACTTCTCCAAAAGATTCATTAACTCTCATTCCATTTTGATAAACTGCCAATGCTTGCGCTGTTCCCAATAGTGGACCAGCTACATATCCTCTGAAGTTAATATCATTTTGCATTGGAGAACTATTCAAGTTTGAAATAGAAATACCAGCTGTTTTTTTATTTAAAGACTCAGTAACAGAAAAGTTTTTATTTTCTTTTATATCATTTTGAATAACCGTTTGAATATTAGAAGGAATCCTATCAAGTGTAACTCCAGAACCTTGAATTGGTGTTATAGAAATAACATCAACCTCTGGCGTAATAAAATCATCATTAGCATCTTGACCATGAACAAAGGTAAAAAAAAAGATGTAAAAAAATAAAATAAAGATTAACATGAAAAATTTTCCCCCTATATTAATACACATAATGTTTAAATCTATTTCATAATAACGAAAAAAATATAATGTTCAAATTTTTTAAAAATCAAAGTAATGACTTTAAAAGTTTAAATTTAACAGACAAAAATTTTCTAATTGCGTCGATACTGATTGAGTGCGGTTACGAGGATGGTGATTTGTCAGAGAACGAAAAACTTCGTATTTCAAAAATTTTGGAAAAAAAACTATCGCTTTCAACTGCAGATGTTAATAACATTATTAAAGAAGCACTAGACAACAAAAATAATACTGTTGAGATTTACAGCTTAATAAGAAGTTTAAGAGAACAACTACCTCATGATGAAATTCTTACTCTGTTCATTTCAATG
>CABZAL010000046.1 GCA_902523675.1 uncultured Alphaproteobacteria bacterium
AAATTTAAAAAAAACAGTGGAAATGTCTCTTCAGATTTATCTGTTGTTTTAAAAATTAACCAAAACTCTTTGGAGGTAGGCAAACTTGATGCATCAAAAAGACAGATATTTCAAGAAAATTTAGGAATTATTAAAAAAACATCTTCCATAAATTTTGATAAATTCTTTAATGTTGGAGATTTAATACTTGTTGATAATAAAAATGATCTTATTCAAACCCCTGAAGTTAATGGAGGGTTGGTTGTAATAGAAAATAATTCTGGCAGAATATTAGCAATGGTAGGAGGTTATGATTCAACATCATCTTTTAATAGAGTAAATCAAGCAATGCGTCAGCCAGGTTCTGCATTTAAACCTTTTGTGTATGCGACAGCATTGGAAAATAGTTTTTCACCGGTATCAAGAGTTTTAGATGCACCAGTAATCATTGAAAATCCTACTAATAAAAAAAAATGGAGACCACAAAATTATGGAAAAAAGTTTTTTGGATTAAGTACGCTAAGGTTAGGTATGGAAAAATCAAGAAATCTTATGACAGTGCGATTAGCAAAATTAGTTGGTCTTGATAAAATAAAAGATCTTTCTTTGAACTTTGGAATATATGATGAATTTCCTAAATTAATGTCTTCAAGTTTAGGTTCCGTTGAAACAAGTTTGATAAAAATTGCTTCAGGTTATGCAATTTTTGCTAACGGTGGATACTATGTAAAACCCTCTTTAATAGATAAAATTCAAGACAGATATGGTAAAACTCTTTACAAGCAAGATAGAAGGATATGTAAAAGTTGTAAACTTGACTCGATAAATTTCACTGATGCAGAATTAAAAAACCTTCAAGTTCTTCCACAAATTTATGAGAATAGAAAAAAAGTTGTTTCTTCCGAAACTGCATTTCAAATTACCTCTTTATTAATGGGAGTAATTAAACGAGGAACTGCAAAAAATCTAAACTTTTTAGATTTTCAAGTTGCTGGAAAAACTGGAACGACCAATAACAACCAAGATGCATGGTTTATTGGTTACAATTCAGAAATAACTGTAGGTATTTATATTGGATATGATGAACCTAAAACATTAGGTAAAAGTGAAACTGGTTCAAAAGTAGCTGCACCAATTTTTGGAGAGTTTATGAAAACTGTTTACTCAAAAAGAAAACCCACGCCCTTTTTGGTGCCAGAAGGAATAAAGTTTGTTAACGTTGATATAAAAACTGGAATTCCTTCAAATAATAACTTTATTCAAGAATCATTAAAAAAAGATTTTGATTTTGAAAATGAAATTAAAAACTTTATTGTTGATGAAAATTTTGAAGATAAAGGATTCTATTGATGTCGAAAGATAATAGGGAAATCTCAATTGAAATAAAGGTTTTATTTGAAAACCTAAGGGGGTATGTTTGAAAAAAAGCAATGAAAGATGAGTTTAAAACAATTGAGAAAGAACTTTTAGATGAATCAATGTGGAATGATCACAAAAAATACAGCGTTTTATTAAAAAAGAAAAATAGTATAAAAAATTTCTTAGACACCTTAAAAGTTTTAGAACATCAGTTTCTAGAAAAAATGGAATTGTTAAAACTTGCAGATGCTGAATTTGATACCGAATTATTAGATGAGCTAAATAAAGAATTATACAAAATTTTTGAGGAATTAAACCTTCTCCAAATTGAAACCTTAATGAATGGAAAAGCCGATCAAAAAAATTCATTTTTAGAAATTCATTCAGGGGCTGGGGGAACTGAGTCTCAAGATTGGGTCGAAATGATGTTCAGAATGTACACTAGATGGTGTGATTTAAAAAAATATTCCTATGAGGTAGTTGATCGAACTGATGGAGAAGAAGCTGGCTTAAAGTCTGTTACTATTAAAATTAAAGGTGAGAGGTCATATGGATGGCTTAAAAATGAAACAGGAGTCCATAGATTGGTTAGAATATCTCCATTTGATTCACAGTCAAGAAGACACACAAGTTTTGCATCAGTTTCTTGTTATCCTGAGGTTGATAATTCGATAAAAGTTGATATCTTCGAAAAAGACTTAAGAGTCGATACATTTAGAGCTTCCGGAGCAGGTGGCCAGCATGTAAATAAAACTGATAGTGCAATTAGAATTACGCATCTTCCATCAAAAATAAGTGTTCAATGCCAAAGTAATAGATCCCAACATAGAAATAAAAATATTGCAATGGAGATGTTAAAGTCAAAATTATACGAACTTGAATTGAAAAAAGAGGAAGAAGAAAATAAAAAGAATAGAGAAGAAAAGAAGGAGATAGCATGGGGCAATCAAATAAGGTCTTATGTAATGCAACCTTATCAAATGGTAAAGGATCATAGAACAAATCAAGAAGAATCAAATGTTTTAGCTGTACTTGATGGAAAAATAGATAACTTATTAAAGTCTTTACTTTTAAGATCTAATTAAATATTTTTAACAAAATCCAATACCTCTTCAACATGACCTGAGACTTTAACCTTTCTCCATATTTTTAATATTTTAAGTTGCTCATCTACTACAAAAGTAGATCTTTCAATCCCCATATACTTTTTACCATACATTGATTTCTCAACCCAAACACCAAAATACTCCGTAATCTCACCTTCATCACTAATCAAATTAACTTTAAGATCGTATTTTTTTTTAAATTTTTCATGTTTTTCAAAAGAATCCCGTGAAACACCTAAAATTTGAGTATTTAAATTTGAAAATTCATTAATTTTTTCACTGAAATTTATAGCTTCCTTTGAACAACCTGGAGTGTCGTCTTTCGGATAAAAATAAATTACTGTTTTTTTACCCAATAAGTCTTGTGAATTTAAAAAATCAGATGAATTAATTTTAAATTTAAGATTTTTAATTTTAGTATTTTCTTTTAACATAACAAACTATAGCGTGTTATATAATAAATGTAATAATTTTTAAAACATTTTATGAAAAATATATTATTAAAAATTTCCAAGTTAGTTTCTTTATTTTTCTTATTATTTTTTACCTTTTTTTTAATTTTGACAATTTTAGTTAGTTTTAAACCAATAAAGATAAATAATTTAAAAACTTTTGAGGATATAAAAATTCTTCAAGACTATAATGTAAAAGAGTTTGGAAATATATTTTTAAGTT
>CABZAL010000047.1 GCA_902523675.1 uncultured Alphaproteobacteria bacterium
CAATGGTCTGTATAAATCTATTGAATTTATACATTTTTTTTGGGTTACTTTTTTTAGAGTTTTTATCAATTTTATTTTTTTACAAAATACAATTTAAGTTTACGGATGAGTTAAGAAAAAATATTTTTACTTTAAATTTTTTTAAAATTTTAGTTTTAAGTTTATCCTCTCAATTATTTTTTTCTCTATCTTTGTTTGTATTATTAATAAATGTAAAAGTTAATTCAATTTTACTATATAATTTTTTTATTTCTATATTTTTAAATTTTGTCGGAATGGTTCCTTTCTCTATTAATGGGTGGGGTATTCGTGAGTGGTCAGCAGATAAAGTTTCTTTAAATCAATTTGATTCAAATAATTTAATTATCGCATCAATAATTTTTGGAATTTGCATATCAATATCGAATTTATTGATATATTTAATAATACAAGCTCGTAAGTTTAAAAATTAATATGCTTTATATTTATATTCTTTTTTAAACTATTTAGTCTTATAAGTTGAGCAATGATATGCATAATTGAATGATGAGTATATCTTCAACAATCCCTTAATTAAAAGAAGGAATATTTATTGGTATTTGAAATTGAACTGGCCTGCCCTCCACTAAAACCATTCAGACTTATCGTTTTAATAGAATTATTATTTACCCACTTTATAGCTTTTACTACATTATTAGAATTACCTGATGAAAAATAGTTATTAAACAATCATCCTTATTAGCTAATCAAGATAATTGGTAGGCAAGAACTTCTTTGTATGAGAAGTCGTTGCTGATAGCTGTTATAGTTTCCATATTATTAGATAAAGAAATCACCCTTGGTTTTAGATTTGTATTTTGACTTATTACCTTAAGATTATCACAAAAAAGATGGTTAGAAATTGATGCAGATCCAGCGTTGGTTTTTTTATAAATAATTCATCTTCACTATTAGCATAATTTAAAAGGAAGAATTGACAAATTTGCGAATGAAAACAATTTATTTTCCAAGATTGAAAGGTAAAATTATACCTCTAATATTTATTAAATTTTGTTTTCTAAATATTAGATATAACCATTTGTTCCATTTTTACCAATTTTGGAAAGAGATTTATTGTTAAATAAACGTTTAAATATACGCAAGAAGTTGTATTTTAGTAAAATTAATATAGATGTTCTTTAATTTTTTTTCATTAGATTACATGAGATTAATAGAAAAAAACATTATATTTAATGTTTAGTACATATAGGTGAAGAAATGATTCGTGATTTTTAATGTATTTATATAAAAATTTCTTCGTAAAATAAGTTTGTTGCAAAATAAAATTTAAATATGACATTTTAAAAAAAAATTTTTCATTTCAAGTCTTACAGTATACGTAGCAATGATTTTTTCATAAGATAAAAAGAGTCATTAATTATTATTTTACTCAACTTTGCGCAGTTTTCCATATATGAACAAACTCCACAAAAGAAGTCTATGGTCTTTTTTTTTTCCATGTTCCCTTCGAATGTTTTCATAATGTGACAAATTAAAATTATCAAAAATTATTTTATCTTGCATGGGTTGTATTTTGTCGAGCCATTTAATTAAGGGTATTCCAAATCCTTTTTTTTTTCTAAAGAGGATTTCATCAGGTAATTTATGCTTATATGTTTCTTTTAATAATTTTTTATTTATTTTGAATTGACTTGGAAGAGTTTGTGCAAAGTTAACTACCTCATTATCTAAAAATGGAGATCTTGTTTCTAGACTATTTAACATTGATGCTCTATCCGTTTTTACTAAGATATTTTCAGATAAATAAAAATTACAATAAAATTCGCTGGTCTTTTCAATTAAATCTTTAGATTTAATCTCTTTCCATAATGATATTGCATCAGAATATATTTCCTCGTTCTTATAATTAAAGTTAAATAATTCATTTATTTCTTCAATATATGCTGTAGATAACCAAAGTGGGTTCCAAAGTGAATCTCCATATCCTAGTCCTCCCACTCCTCTTCTTAGCTTAAAATCTAAACTCATATTTTTTTTGGAAATTGGTAAAAAATGTAATGAATTATTAATTTTTTTTAAAAATTTTAAGGAGAATACATTTTCGAAAAACTTTGCATATTTAAGTGCTCTAAAGGTGTCATAACCTCCAAATAATTCATCAGCACCATCTCCACTTAAAGCAACCTTAACATAATTAGAAGTAAACTTGGATAAGTAGAAGGTTGGTAACAATGATGGATCTAGGATAGGCTCTTGAATTTTCTCAAAAATTTTATCTATATTTACTAATAATTCGTCAACTCCAAATTTTTTCATATAATGATTTGTATTTAAAAAATTGCTAACAATGTCGGCATATCTTTTTTCATCGAAGGAATATTCTGAGAAACTTATATTAAAAGTTCTAATAGATGCATTAATTTTAGAAGCTTCATAAGATATTATACTAGAATCCACTCCTCCACTTAAAAAA
>CABZAL010000048.1 GCA_902523675.1 uncultured Alphaproteobacteria bacterium
GCATTTATTAAACGTGAATTTGTAAATGAAAAATATTTTTATAGAGTTAGAATAGGTCCAATTTCAAGTCAATCAGTTGCACAAAATATTTTAGAAAAATTGAAAAATAATGGATTACAAAATTCAAAATTAATAATAGAAAAGCTCAAATGAAACTTTTAAAAGTCTTAATCATTCTTTATTCTTTATTGCCCAATAAAGCTCTTCCGATTAGCACATCTGCTCAACAAGCTATTTTGTATGATGTGCAGACGGATACAATTATATTTGAAAAAAATGCAGATGAATTAATGTCTCCCAGTTCAATGAGTAAGTTGATGACTGTTTACTATATATTTAAGAAAATTGATGATGGTGAAATTTTGCTTACAGATAAATTTCAAGTAAGTGAAAAAGCGTGGAAAAAGGGAGGATCTAAAATGTTTTTAAAAGTGAACTCATCTGTCACTATTGAAGATCTTTTAAGGGGAATAATTGTCCAATCTGGAAATGATGCTTGCATAACCATTGCTGAAGGATTTTCTGGAACAGAATCTAGTTTTGCAGAGGAACTAAATATTTTAGCGAAAGAAATAGGATTAACTGATTCCTTCTTTTCAAATTCAACAGGTTGGCCGGACCCAGATCATTTAATGAGTGCGAGAGATATTTTAAAGTTATCTTTGAAAACAATCAGGGATTTTCCTAATCTTTATAAAATCTACTCTGAAAAAGAATTTTCTTACAGTAATATTAAACAAAATAACAGAAATCCACTTTTATTTTCAGACCCACATACTGATGGCTTAAAAACTGGGAGAACCTCATTAGGAGGTTTCGGATTAGCAGCCTCTTCAAAAAGAAAAGATAGACGTGTGATATTGGTTCTAAATGGACTTGAAAGTAATAACCAAAGAAAAAAAGAATCAAAACGATTTATGGATATAGCTTTTAATGATTTTAAAAACTTAAGAATTTTAGAAAAAGGACAATTAGTTGACAAAATTAATGTTTGGAATGGATCAGAGAACAAGATTGAAGTTAAAAGTAACCAAAATTTAATTATTAATGTTCCTAAATCAATGAAAAAAAAAATAAAGGTGTCGTTGAAATATACTTCACCATTGGTAGCACCAATTAAAAAAAATGATGAAATAGCAGAATTATTAATTAAAGATCATAACGGAAATTTAATTAAAAAAGTTTCTCTAACCTCTGATGTTTCAATCAGTGAAAAAAATTTTTTGTCAAAAGTTTTTTTTAAGTTAAAGTACTTGATACTTGGAGAAAGTATTTTTAGTCTAAAAGAATGAATAATTTAATCACTTTGGAAGGTGGAGAAGGGACGGGTAAGTCCACTCAATCTTCGTTTCTTTTTAAATCGTTGAAGAAAGTAACAAAAAAAGTCATTCTTACAAGAGAGCCGGGAGGAACAATTCAAGGTGAAAAAATAAGAGAAATTCTTGTAAAAAAGCAAAAATTTGAATGGGACCCCGTAACAGAACTTCTCTTAGTAAATGCTGCGAGAAATGAACATCTTAAAAACGTTATAATACCAGCTATTAAAAAAAATGTTATTGTGTGTGATAGATTTATAGATTCAACATTTGCTTATCAAATTTTAGCTAAGGGAATTAAAAAAAAATATTTTGAATCAATAAATGAAGTGATTATAAAAAAAGTTATACCAAAAATTACTTTTTTAATTGACATTGCGCCAAAAATTGGACTTTCCAGAACAATGAAAAGAAAATCTAATGAAAACAGGTATGAATCTTATAATATTGAATTTCATGAAAAAGTACGAAAATCCTATTTAAAATTGGCAAGAAGAACTAAAAGAATAAGAATAATTGATGGTTCTCAATCTCGGTTAAATGTACACAAAAGTATTATAGACACTCTCAACAAAAGTAAATTTTTGAAAATTGAAATCCCCTACACATTAGAAAATGACTAAATACCCTGATGTTATCGGACATTTTGAACAATTAGAATTTCTCAAAAACGCTTTTAAAAATAAATTTCATCATTCTTGGTTAATTTTTGGAACACAAGGGATAGGAAAAATAAAAGCCATTAAAAGTTTTATTTACTGGTCATTGGCAGAAAAAAAAGAGATTAAAAAATCAGATAAATTTGATGAATATTTGAGAAAAGCTTATATTCGTTCAGTCATAGAAATAAATTGCGAGGAAGAAAACAAAGCCGACATGACTATAATTAGAAAGATAATTGAAAATATTCAACTTTCAAATTTTGATGACAACAATTTCTCTTATCTTTTAATCGATAACTTTGATAGTTTGAACATTAATGTAAAAAACGCTCTTTTAAAAACTATTGAAGAGCCACCCT